>SKWE01000242.1 GCA_007129055.1 Syntrophomonadaceae bacterium | reverse complement strand
TTGCTGCGGGGAGAGTTGACCATGGAACGGGTCGATTATGACCGTGATATCCTGGACAGCTGGAGATCGGGGCTTGAGGATCAACCCTTTGCCGAACACTATAACGATTATACCGGCCAGGCTGCAACAGAAGATAGCGGGCAGGTGACGCCTGGTTTAGCCGCGCTGCTGACCCGGGTTTTTTTGGCGGCCTTAGCTATCCTGGTGCTTGGAGCTACAGCATTTGTGGTATACCGTTTGCTGGCGGTCAGGAAATATTTCCGGGAGCTGGATCAAAAGGATTCCCGCGGGCGGGCGCTGGGCTACTACCTGGCAACCCTTGCCCTGCTCGATAAAATGGCCCTGGGCCGCTATCCCGGCGAAACGCCGCGGCAGTACAGCCGGCGCATCATCCGCCACGTTCATTCCTGGAGCCACAACTTCAGGGATCTTTCTGAAGGAATCAACCTGGCCCTCTACAGCAGGGAAACTGTCAGGCCCGAGCTGGCCATGGAAGCAGAACGCTTCTTCCACTTCACCTTTAACAGCTATCTCGCTACCAGGGGCAAAATAAAAGCCCTGGCCGAAATTATATTCTCAGCCAGGGCCCTTAAAATTTAGCCTGAATCGGGTACAAACCAGAAACGGGGACAGTTCTCATTTCAGGTTTTCACTTAAGATTTTTATCTTGCCCGCGGCTGATTTACCTGAAACAAGAACTGTCCCCGTTTCAGGTTTCATGCGGTTTTGGGATTAGTCTACAACCGTCATCATTTCCCCGCAGCAGATGGGGATTACATTTCCGGCCTTCAGATGTAATAGTTTGTTACAGGTTTTGCAGATTACGCTTTCATCATCCTCGAGGCGCACTTCAACGAACGAACTATCTCCAAATTCCAGGCCTTCAATATGGAAGGAAGCGCCTATGTCATTTTTCTGGGGAACGTATTCACCGATGGGAACCAGCTTTCGGCTGTCACCAACGCAATCGACCAGAAGCTTCCAGAGGGCGGTCACCTTGGCCTTTTCCTCATCGTTTTCGGGGGTTAAAACAACATGGTTTTTCTGAATATCGATCTTAATGTTAATCATTCCTTTCAATGTTTTTGCAGCGCCTTGAGTCTTGATATGTTACTTGCTGACAAGCTTAAGTTGAACATTTTTTGTCGGGGCTGCTGTGGATATTATTATATCATAATATTTGAATTCGTTTCAATTATAATTACTGTAAAAATTCAATCATTGGCGCCGCGAAGATAGCCTGGTTAAAAACAGCTGTTGCAGGAATAAGCTGCCACCTGGTGTAATTAAGAATTAAGAAAAGCTATAATCGAAAGGATTGAGACGATGGCCGGAACAGGGCTGGCGGGGTTAAAATCTCTATTTAACAGGCCAGGCAGGCCGCTTAAGATCAGTCAGAAAATAGTGCTGCTTGTATTCCTGCTGCTATTTACTGTTTTGCTGATCGTGGGTATTCTTGCCGAAAGAATCCTGGTTTCGCGCCTGGAAGAGAGCCTGGAGCAGAATGCCCTTGATCTGGCCAATGTTGTTGCCGGGATACCGGAAGTGCAGGACTTCGTCGGGACAGATGGAGGTCACCTGGTAATCCAACCACTGGTTGAAGGGCTGCGGGTGAAGACTGAAGCTGAATTTATTGTAGTGATGGATATGGAAAGCACCCGTTATTCGCACCCGGTGCCCGAAAGGATCGGCCAGAAGTTTGTCGGCGGTGATGAAGGGCGCGCCCTGCAGGGCGAAACCTATACCTCAGTTGCCATGGGAACCCTTGGCCAATCGCTGCGCGCTTTTGTCCCCATTTACCGGGACGGACAGCAGGTTGGAGTTGTTTCGGTTGGAATCCTTATGGACGATATCATGCGGATGATTGGCCAGCTGCGCCTGCAGGTTACCCTGGCTGCCCTGGCCGGCCTTGTCCTTGGTTTGATCGGTTCCGGCTACCTGGCTTGGAACATCAAGAAATCGATGTTCGGCATGGAGCCGCACAAGATATCAGCCCTCCTGAATGAGAGGGTGGCCATCCTTGAATCGGTCCGGGAAGGGATAGTGGCGATTGACAGGAATGGATATGTTATTTATTCAAATCATGAAGCGCGCAGACTGCTCGGTATTGAGAGCGATGTTGTCGGCATGGAAGCTGAAAACCTTCTACCCGTGGTATCGCTCAGGGAAGTGCTTGATAAGGGTAAGCCTGTAAATGATGTGGAGATGAACCTGAGCCGGGCCAGCGTTCTAAGCAATTTTGTCCCTATCAAAAGCAGGGATGGTGGAAAAACAGTCGGGGTAATAGTCAGCTTCCGCGATATGACCGAGGTCCGCAAGATAGCGGAAGAGCTAACCGGGGTGATGCGGTTTGTCGAAACCTTAAGAATTCAGAACCACGAATTTAACAATAAACTGCATACAATTTCCGGCCTGATTCAGTTGGGCGAGTATGACCGGGCCGTAGAGTACATATCCAGTGCGGCAGCAACCCGCCGCCAGCTGATATCGTTCGTTTCCGAAAGAATAAAAGATCCGGCGGTGGCAGCAGTTTTACTTGGCAAGTATGGCCGGGCCCGTGAACTGGATATCGGATTTTCCATCCACAGGGAGAGCATCCTGGGAGAAATCCCAGGACTTGAAGGGACTACCCTGGCCGCGGTGATCGGCAACCTGGTCGATAATGCCCTGGAAGCGGAGCAGCAGGCAAATGACGGAGAACAAAAGGTAGAGGTCGCTATCTTTGATAGCGAAGAAGAGTTGGTTATCAGGGTAGAGGACACGGGAACGGGAATTTCTGAAAAACTTCAGGACAAGATATTTGAAAAAGGTTTTACCACCGGAAAAGAGGATCACCAGGGTTTGGGGCTTTACATCGTAAGCTCATTCGTGGAATCACTGGACGGGGAAATAAAATTGGAGAGTAAAGAAGGGAAAGGGACCGTAGTTACGGTATATATTCCTTATGAAAAAGACAGCACATAAGATTAAAGTAGTCATAGTTGAAGATGACCCCATGGTTCGCGATATCCATCGCCGTTTTATAGCCTCCATCGATGGCTTTACCGTGGTCGGCGAGGCAGGTACAGGTAAGGCTGCCCTGGATCTGCTGGAAGAGAAGGAAGCGAACCTGGTTATTCTTGATGTCTACATGCCTGAAATGGATGGAATCGATGCCCTTCGCTTTATCCGGGAAAAAGGACGCGACCTGGATGTAATCATGATTACTGCTGCCCAGGGCGGCGATATTATCAAGGAAGCCTCGCGCCTTGGTGTTTTCGCCTACCTGATTAAACCCTTCACCTTTGAACGCTTCGCCCACGCCCTCGAATCCTACAAGCGCTACTATTATAAACTTGAGGATAAAGAAGGAGCCTTTTCCCAGGATGAGCTAAATGGCTTTTTCCTGGCAGGCGATAAAGGTCCTTCAACAGACCTGCCGAAAGGCCTTCATAACGCAACTCTCCAAAAAACGATCGATTTTATGCGTGATAAAGGGAATCAAAAAGCAGGAATTTCCGCCTCGGAACTGGGCGCCCACTTAGGTGTCTCCCGGGTTACCGCCCGCCGCTACCTGGAATACCTGGTCCGCGCCGAACGCGCCGTTGTGCAGCCTGAATACCAGGAATGGGGACGCCCCGTCAACCGCTACCGCCTTTTAAGCTAAAAGACACAGAGCACCAGCAGCACCTGCACCTGAAACGGGGACGGTTCTTATTTCAGGTAATATGCTGATAGCATTGGAAAAAACCTGAAATTAGAACCGTCCCCGTTTCAGGTCTTACCCGTTTCAAGTGCAGGTGCTGTTGGTACTCTGTGTATTTTAGCTTAAAAGGCGGTAGCGGTTGACGGGGCGGCCCCATTCCTGGTATTCAGGCTGCACGACGGCGCGTTCGGCGCGGACCAGGTATTCCAGGTAGCGGCGGGCTGTGACCCGGGAGACACCTAAGTGGGTGCCCAGTTCCGAGGCGGAAATTCCTGCTTTTTGATTCCCTGTATCACGCATAAAATCGATCGTTTTTTGGAGAGTTGCATTGTGCAGGCCCTTCGGCAGGTCGGCAGAGCGGTTTTTATCCCCTGCCAGGAAAAACCCATTTAGCTCATCCTGGG
>SKWE01000085.1 GCA_007129055.1 Syntrophomonadaceae bacterium | reverse complement strand
TCTTACCCCTTCATAGCGCTCAAAATAGCTGTCGATGTAAGCTTTGGCTTCTGCACGGGGGATTTTGAGGCCCTGGGCCAGGCCGTAATCGCTTGAACCATAAATGATGCCAAAATTAACTGCTTTCGCCTTCTCCCGCATCAGGGGGGTTACCTCTTCCAAGGCAATATTGTTCACCTCGGCCGCGGTGCGGCTGTGTATATCCTGCCCGGTTTTAAAAGCCTCCACCAGGATAGGGTCCTCGGACAGGTGGGCCAAAATACGCAGCTCTACCTGCGAGTAATCGGCAGCGAAAAAGATTTTGTCGGCAGAGGATGGTATGAAGGCGCGCCTGATCCTGCGCCCTTCTTCCAGGCGAATGGGGATATTCTGCAGGTTCGGATCGCTGCTGCTCAGACGGCCGGTTGCAGTTGCAGCCTGGTTAAAGGTGGTGTATATTTTCTCTTCTTCATCATCTACCAGGTCTGCCAGCCCCGATAGGTAGGTGCCTTCAAGCTTGGCCAACTGCCTGTAAAGAAGTAGCAGTTCGGCTATTTCATGATGATAGGCCAGCTCTTCCAACACACGGGCATCCGTTGAACGTCCCGTTTTTGTTTTCCGTACTTCGGGAAGCTGCAGTTTGTCAAACAGTATTTTTGCCAGCTGCTGGGGCGAGTTCAGGTTAAATTCTTCCCCGGCCAGGCTGTAAATTTTTTGTTCCAGTTCAGAAAGGCGGTTACATATTTCAGCGGAAAGATCTTTCAGGTAAGTAGAATCAACCTTGATTCCCTGCCGCTCCATAAGGGCCAGCACGGCGGCCAGGGGAATTTCAAGTTCTTCTAAAAGCTGGATTAGTTCCTGTTCCTGCAGATCTTGCTTCAGGCTATCCTGCAGCGGAAATAGCTGCCTGGCTGCTTCGGCCAGGATAGGCCCGCGTCTCTCATAAAGGGGTTCTTCTTTTTTCTGAAGTTTAAAATAGTCTGCCTGCAGGCCCAGGTGCTGTTCCAATAGCTCGGGCAGATTATAGCCCCCGCGGGCCGGGTCTGCCAGGTAGGCAGCAAGGTAGGTGTCAAAGTCAAAACAGGGCTCGCCCTGTTCGTTAAAACTAAAAAGGTGATCGATAATTTTTGCATTGTGAACCAGCAGTTTCACACCTTTTTTACAGGCGGATGCCAGGGATTGCCAAAACCTTTTTTCATCACTGCCAAACCCGGCCGGGTTTAGATAGCAGCCTTTTTTACTGTCCACAGCAAGAGCCAGGGCCAAAAGGGGCTGGCGCCAAAAAGGCCTGCCTGCCTGGTGCTCGGCGAGTACTGCCAGGGTATCGCCCGCCTTGAGGGCAGAGAGATATTTTTCTGCCTCGGCAGCGCTTCTAATCTCTTCGCTTTCGCCCCGGTTATCTTCATCTTTTACCGGGTTGTTACCAGCGGTAAAGGGCTTTATCCTGGCTGCCAGGCTCTTAAATTCCAGGTCACTAAAAAGCTCTAAAAGGCGTTCGTAGTCGGGTTCACCATAACGGCAATCATCCCAGTGCGGGTCAAGGGGAACATCACGGCGCAGGGTAACCAGTTCGCGGCCCGTATAGAGCTGTTCCCGGTGTTGTTCAAGCTTGCCTGCTATTTTCTCTTTCAGGTTTTCAATATTTTTATAAAGGTTTTCAATGGTGCCGTATTCCTGCAGCAGGCTGCGCGCCGTTTTATCACCCACACCGGGGATACCCGGAATGTTATCTGAGGGATCTCCCTTGAGCGCTTTAAAATCGATGATCTGCTCCGCTTCAAGCCCATAGTCTTCCTTCAGCAGGGCAGGGCTGTAGCGTTTCACCTGGCTGATGCCTTTTTTGGTGAGCAATACTTCTACCTGGTCACCAACCAGCTGCAGCAGATCTCCATCACCGGTTACCACCATGGACCGGCCGCCAGTTGCAGTAAACAGATCGGCCAGGGTGCCGATAACATCGTCGGCTTCGAAATCATCAATTTCAAAAACTGGAATACGCAGAGCTTCCAGGATATCTCGCGTTCGCTTTAACTGCTCACCAAGTTCGGGCGGCATTTTTTCACGCTGGGCTTTATAAGATTCATCAATCCGAACCCGGAAAGAAGGTTTAGGGGGATCGAAAGCGACAGCTGCGTAATCCGGTTTTTCTTCTTCCAGCAGCCTGAGCAGCATGTTGGTAAAACCGTACACGGCATTTGTATGCTCACCGCGGCGGTTTTGCAGCAGGGGCAGGGCAAAGAATGACCTGTAGAGCAGGCTATTGCCGTCTATAATGATTAGTTTTTTCATTGGCGCGACTCCCCTGTATTTTCTTGTATTATAGCTGTTTACTAAGATCGGCCATCTCGATTGCTGATGCAGCAGCCTGCCAGCCTTTATTGCCGGCTTTACTGCCTGCACGTTCAATGGCCTGTTCCAGGGTATCGCTGGTTATAACGCCGAAAATTACGGGGATACCGGTATCAAGACCGACTGCGGCAATTCCCTTGGAAACTTCCGATGCAACGTAGTCAAAGTGAGGTGTAGCGCCGCGAATTACGGCACCTAAACAGATAACAGCATCATAACGCTTGCTGACCGCTGCTTTCTGGGCGGCAAGGGGAATTTCGAATGAACCGGGCACCCAGATAATATCGATGTTGTCTTCGTCAGCTTCGTGCCGTTTGAGACAATCCAGGGCCCCGCTTAGTAAATGTCCAGAAATGAATTCGTTAAAACGTCCGACAATAACTGCGAATTTGTAATCGCGGGCAATCAGTTTTCCTTCGTATGTTTTCAAGTAAAACCCTCCTATTTGGTTTTTGCGGGCAGGGAAATTGCTGCCCATATTTAATAAGACTGTGGAACAGTCCCCGTTTGCCCAGCTATGGGGCCGCGCTAGTTAGACATGTTCAGGTAATGACCCAGCTTAGATTTCTTAGTTGAAAGGTAACCGCAGTTATGTTCGCAGGGTTCTATTTCCAGTGGCACTCTTTCAACTATGTTCAGGTCATAACCTTCTAGCCCTTTCACTTTGCGGGGGTTGTTTGTTAGCAGCCTGATTTTTTTCAGGCCCAGGTCAACCATGATCTGCGCTCCCACCCCGTAATCACGCAGGTCGGCGGCAAAGCCAAGCGCTTCGTTTGCTTCAACAGTATCCTTGCCGGTATCCTGAAGCTCATAAGCGCGGATTTTATTTAGCAGGCCGATACCGCGACCTTCCTGGCGCATGTAAAGCACTGCTCCCGAACCGTTATCGGCAATCTGCCTCATGGCCTGGTGCAGCTGGTTGCCGCAGTCACAGCGCAGTGAAGCAAAGACATCCCCGGTAAGACATTCCGAGTGCACCCTGACCAGGGTGGGGATTTCGGGATCCAGTTCACCATAAACCAGGGCCAGGTGGGTAAGGTTATCCAGGTTGTTTTCATAGGCAATCAATTTAAAATCACCAAATACGGTGGGCATCTCAGCAGTTGCAGAGCGCCACACCAGCTTTTCTTTTTTCATTCTGTAATTAATCAGGTCGGCAATACTGACCAATTTCAAATCATGTTCCTTGCAGTATTCAACCAGTTCGGGAAGGCGGGCCATACTTCCATCTTCATTAATGATTTCACAGATTACCCCTGCGGGTTGACAACCGGCCAGTGTTGCAAGATCTACTGATGCTTCGGTATGGCCTGCACGGCGTAAAACACCGCCATCCATCGCCTGGAGCGGGAATATATGGCCCGGGCGGCGTAAATCGGACGGCTTCGTTTCCGGATCTATCAGTGTCTTAATCGTTTTAGCCCGTTCAAAAGCCGATATGCCGGTGCTGCAGGAACCGGCATCAACAGAAACAGTAAAAGCAGTACAGTGCAGATCGCTGTTGTCAGTTACTATCTGCGGCAGGTCTAACTGCCTTACCCGCTCCCCTGTAAGAGGGACACAAACCAGCCCTCGGGCATGGCGAATCATAAAATTAATGGCCTCAGGAGTTGCCATCTCGGCGGCCAAAACCAGGTCTCCTTCATTTTCACGGTCTTCGTCGTCTACTACAACTACCATTTTCCCCTGTTTTAAATCCTCCAGGGCTTCTTCTATGGTGTTAAATTTCAAAGCTGTTCACTCCTGTCTAAACTAAAGGTAGCCTTTTTC
>SKWE01000245.1 GCA_007129055.1 Syntrophomonadaceae bacterium | reverse complement strand
TTCCATGTTATTTGTTACAGCATACTTGGTTAGTTGATCGGTTAAGATTACGGCAATTACTGTTATTATTAAACGCAATTAGCTACCTCCATTAATTTCTAATAGCCACTAAAGGCAGTTTACCGGCTAACCCCCTTACCGGTTCCGTTACAGGTAATGGCAGCGGTTCAGCTTCAGGCTTCCGCTTAGGCTGTCCTCGAGACGCGTCATCCGCAACTTGGCTCTCGGCGGCCCGCGTCCGTGCGGGCCGGCCTGCTTCAGCCTTTGCTTCACCGGCCATTTCTCTGCAACTCCACAATGGTAATGGCCTTAGCCGGTAAACTGCCCCGGTGGGAACCAACCGGTTCCATTAGAGTTTTCTGTTTATATACTAACGTTCAACAGTCAACCATGCAATAAGTATTATTCAGTTTTGCTGCGCTCTTCCTCAAGCAGGCTGCGGCGCAGTACTTTACCGATTGCGCTTTTGGGCAGCTCAGTGCGGAATTCTACCATCCTGGGTACTTTAAACTTAGCCAGTTTTTCCCTGCAGAATTCGATTATCTCTTCTTCTGTTGCCGTCTCTTCTTCGTGCAGGACAACATACGCTTTAATTATTTCCCCGTAATAGTCATCAGGAAGGCCTACAGATACGGCCTCGGCAACTTTAGGGTGCTCGAATAGCACTTCGTCTATTTCCCTGGGATAGATATTAAAACCACCCGAGATAACCATATCTTTTTTACGATCGACCAGGTAGAAATAACCGTCTTCATCCATTTGAGCGATATCACCGGTATAAAGCCAACCGTCACGCAAGGTTTCTTCTGTTTCCCGGGGCCGGTTCCAGTAGCCCTTCATAACCTGTGGACCTTTAATGATCAGTTCCCCGGCTTCACCGGGCGGAACTTCCTGCTTACCGGTTTCAATATCAACCAGCTTACATTCAGTATCAGGATAGGGAATTCCGATACTGCCGGGTTTGCGTTCTCCATTCACGGGGTTACAGTGGGTGACAGGCGAGGCCTCAGACAACCCATACCCCTCCAGCAATTTGGAACCGGTTCTTTCTTCAAAACGGGCCATTGCTTCTACCGGCATAGGCGCTGCCCCACAGTTACAAATTTCTATGGCATCAACATTGTAATGTTCCAGGTTGCGATGGTTGGCAATTGCAATATAAACTGTGGGTACAGCAGGTAAAAGCCTGGGCTGATATTTCTTGATCAATTCCAGCATTGCTTCAAGATCAAACCGGGGCAGCAAAATCTGCCCGGCAGGAAGGGTTAATCCTGTATTCATAGCACAGGTCATGCCGTACGAATGGAAAAATGGCAAAACTGATATGCCGTAATATTGCTTAACTCCATCACTGAATTTTTCTTCTGTCCATTCACTCAACCACTCCTTAACCTGGGTTACATTACAAGTTAAATTATAGTGGGTTAGCATGGCTGCCCTGGGGTAACCGGTAGTTCCACCGGTATATTGAAAAACAGCCAGATCTTCTTTTGGGTCAATATCTGCTTCCGCCTCCAGGGGTTCATGCTGTTCCAGCATGATTTCAAAACTGATATTGTTACCTTCCACTTCATTCCAGAGCAGGCGCGATACAACAGCATGCTTTACAGGAACGCTTTCCCGCACAGCATGAAAAGAGTTAAAAACTGCATCGGCCCCGATAAAAACCTCTGCCCCACAATCATTAAGTATGTATTCCAGCTCATCAGGAGTATAGAGAGGGTTAACCTGGACCACTACAGCGCCAAGTTTCATGCAGGCGTAAAAGGCATAAACATATTGGGGGCAGTTGGGCAGCATCAACGCAACCCGGTCGCCTTTCTTTACTCCCAGGCTGTCCAGGGCAGCTGCTGTAAGGTTTATTTTTTCATTTAAGCTGCTGTAGGTTATTTCGTTGTCAAAATAAACAAGCGCTACCAGGTCAGGATAATCGGCAGTGCATTCCTTGAAATACTGGTACAAAGATTTCTCGGGATAATCAAGATTCCAGCGAACCGGATAGTTTTTCATCCATGGCCTTTCAGTCAAAACTACTTCCCCCTTGTAGTTAGATTTATTAACTTATTTTTAATATTCTGTATCAATATTATATTTCCTTCCTTCAACAAAAACCCCTCCGAAATCAGGAGGGGTTTTTGATAACTTTATTTATGTTAAGCAAAGTTTTACTTAAAGAGCAGCTACCACTTTACTGCAGCGGGGACACAGCTCTCCTTCAGCATCGGTGAAGATCCAGCAGCGGGGACACTTGTGCCCGCTTGCTGTTTCAACTAATATTTTGATACCCGTTTTCTGCCCGGATGTTGCATTTTCCGAAGCTTCAGCAGCGCCTTCCTTTAAGGCAGCCGAAGAGACAATAAACAGTACAGGCAGGTAGTCTTCATAGATTTTGAGCTTATGGTAAAGATCTTTTTCGGCCCATAGAGTAACAGAAGCAGCCAGGGAACCTCCAATTATCTTGTCTTTCCTGGCCTGTTCCAGGGCCCAGGTAACTTCTTCACGCACTTCAAGAAGAGTCTGCCAGTGTTGACCCAGTTCAGGATCTTCCCAGGCCGGATTAGCTTCCGGCCAGTCGGCAAGCTGGACGCTTTCTTTGTGTTTACCGGGAATGTACTGCCACACTTCTTCAGCAGTAAAGGTAAGTATTGGCGCCATCATCACCACAAGGTGCTCTAAAATTTTCATCAGGGCAGTTTGCGCTGAACGGCGGATATCTTCGCCCGGAGCAGAGCAGTAAAGCCGGTCCTTGATTATATCAAGGTAAAAATTACTCATATCTACCACGCAAAAGTTATGAATGGCATGGTAGAACTGGTGATATTCATACCTGTCATAGGCCGCAGTTACTTTTCTAACCAGGTTGTTCAACCGGTAAAGTGCCCAGCGATCAATTTCTTCCATTTTTTCGTAAGGCAGCGCATCTGCAGCGGGGTCGAAATCGGCACAGTTACCGAGCAGGAACCTGATAGTATTACGTATTTTGCGGTAAACTTCTATTAACTGCTTCAGGATATCTTCCGAAAGATGGATGTCACTTGTAAAATCGGCCGATGACACCCAGAGCCTTAAGATATCAGCACCAAAACGCTTGATTATCTGTTCCGGGGCAATAACGTTGCCAAGCGATTTAGACATTTTCTTGCCATCTCCATCGACAACCCAACCGTGACTGAGCACGGCATGGTACGGTGGCATACCCCTGGAAGCTACTGCAGTAAGCAGCGATGAGTGGAACCAACCCCGGTATTGATCGCTACCTTCCAGGTAAAGGTCGGCAGGCCAGCGCAATTCATCCCTTGTCTCCAATACTGCGGCATGGCTGGAACCGGAATCAAACCAGACATCCATCGTATCCATTTCCTTGCGGAATTCTCCATGACCACATTCTGAACAGTTAATGTCAGGTGGCAGGATTTCGGAAGCTTCTTTGGCAAACCAGGCATCAGATCCTTCGCGGGTAAAAAGATCACTCACTATTTCAATTGTCTTTTTGTTAATTAAAGGGGCGTTGCAGCCTTCACAGTAGAATATTGGAATGGGCACTCCCCAGGCCCTCTGGCGTGATATACACCAATCCTGCCTTTCAGCTATCATGTTATAAATTCGCTCTTCCCCCCAGGAAGGGGTCCAGTGGACCTTGTTGATGGCATCAAGCGCTTCTTTTCTGAATCCTTCTACCGAAGCAAACCACTGTTCTGTAGCACGGTAAAGGACAGGCTGTTTGCAGCGCCAGCAATTAGGGTACTGGTGTTCCAGGGGTGTTGATTTCATTAATACTCCCTGTTTGTCCAGGTCTTTAATCACCGCATCGCCCCCCGCGGTGTAGTGCATACCGGCATAAGGGCCAGCTTCTTCGGTAAAGATGCCGCTGTCGTTAAGCGGGCTGAGAATGGGCAGGTCATTTTCCTGGCCTATGGCAAAGTCTTCATGGCCGTGGCCGGGAGCTATATGCACGCAGCCGGTACCCTGTTCCAGGGTGACATGATCTCCGTTTAGCAGTATTGAATCGCGGTCGTAAAGAGGATGACGGCAGCGCAAGCCAACCAGTTCATGACCTTTAAATTTTTTCAGCACAGTCCAGGGTTTTTCTGCACCGGCCAGTTTGGATACTTCTTCAAGCAAACCTTCGGCGAGCAGGTACTGTTCAGAACCGGCATCGGCAAGGACATAATCAAGATCAGGATGCAGCGCTATGGCCAGGTTGGCCGGTATTGTCCAGGCAGTGGTGGTCCAGATCAGGCAGTAGCGATTCTCTGTACCGCCCAATAGCCCCAGGTCATCTACCAGCGGGAATTTAACATAAATGGACTGGGAAATTTTATTTCCATATTCAATTTCCGCCTCGGCCAGGGCAGTTTCACAGCTGGCGCACCAGTATACGGGACGCATGCCTTTGTAAATATAGCCTTTTTCGGCCATGGCCCCGAACACCTTGATCTGGCGCCCTTCATATTCCGGTTTGAGTGTCAGGTAGGGGTTATCCCAGTCTCCCCGCACCCCAAGCCGCTTGAACTGCTCCCGTTGGATATCTACATATTTCAGTGCATATTCATGGCACATTTGCCTGAATTGCAGATCAGATATTTCCTTACGTTTAACTTTTTTTGTTTTGATTATCTGGTGCTCAATTGGCAGCCCGTGTGTGTCCCAACCGGGGATATAGGGGCAGTCAAAACCGGTCATAGTTTTATACTTATTGATAATATCTTTAAGCACCTTATTTAAAGCGGTCCCCATATGGATATCACCGTTTGCATATGGTGGCCCATCATGCAAGATGTAAAGTGGCGCCCCTTTACGGTTTTCCCGGGCAAGGTTGTTAATATCAATTTCTTCCCATCGCTTCAAAATATCAGGTTCACGATTCGGCAGGTTGGCGCGCATGGGGAAATCGGTATTTGGCAGGTTTAAAGTATCTCGGTAATCCATGTTAACTCTCCTCCACTTTTTGATGTGTTTAGTGCACTGGTTAATGATTAGTCCATTTTAAGGGATTTGCACGACAAGAATTGACTAAAAGAAAACTCGCCCCCCTAAGGGACGAGATTTACTCCCGTGGTACCACCCTAATAGCCAGACAGCAAGCTGTTTAACCACTTTAACTACCGGTAACGGCGGTATCCGCCCGCGTCTACTTTCCCGCTAGAGATTTGGCGCGGGTGCTCCCGGGTGATATATGGCGGCAGGGCTTAACCGGACTCTCACCTTAAACCGGCTCTCTGAATAAGCTGATATGACGCTTTCGTGTCCCGTTCACAGCACTTGCCCCAAATTGTAGCATGTTAAAGGGTGAAAATCAATCCTTTAGAATTCGGGATCTGAATCATAATCATCGTCAGGACCGAGCTTATAGCCAGGGTGAGGTTCGAAATCTATGGAAGCGCCATCGTCATCTTCTTCATCTTTTGGACCCAATGCATCTTCATATTCAACCCTGGGTTCATAATCCGTTTCAATATCTTCTTTAAAATCAGGCTGAAAATCCGGACCAGGTTCAGTAATCAAATCTTCCTCTTTAAAATCGTAATCGGCTGATGGCGCAAAATCTTCTTTTTCCGCTTCTACAAATTTATCTTCAATAACCTGTTCCTGCTTTTTATCATCGAGCCATTCCTCTTTTTCCAGGGCAGCGATCTGGGCTTCCATGAAAGAACGAAAACGCATTTTAAAAACCTGTCCCTGCTTGATAAGATCTTCATGCTCTTCCATAACCCTACTTGAACGCAGGCGGGCATCTTCCAGCATCTGCCTGGCATCCCGCTCCGCTTCACGTTTAATTAAATCTGCTTCCCGCCTGGCAGAATTCTTCACTTCTTCTGCCGTCTCCTGGGCTACTACTATTGCATTGTGCATTGTTGCTTCCATCTTATGATAGTTCTTATTTTTCTCCTGCAGCTTTTCAACTCTTTCTTTCATCTCCAGGTTTTCACGCAGCAGCGCTTCAAGATCTTTTGCTATTCGATCTAAAAAATCGTCAACATCTTCAATATCATACCCGCGAAATGCACGTTCAAATTCTTTATTCTGTATATCCAGCGGCGTAATACTCAAAACTAGCCCTCCCTGTAAAAAGTTAATTAAATTCCTTCTTTGGAAATCTTCGACAGTACAGGCTTATTTCCTGCCTTTTTAGCTGTATTTTTTCAATTTTACATGCATTCTACCTTTTCTTGTTTCTCCGCCAACCTCGGATATTTTAACCCGACCTCTACCTTTCAGTGACAACTGATCGCCTTCCTTCAGGTTAAGGGAAGGTGAGTTAACCGGGCGCCAGTTAACCCTTACCAATCCACCCTTTACAAGAGTCACCACTTTCGACCTGGAGATTCCGAAACCAAGAGCCAAAACAGCATCGACCCTGAGACTGGCAACAGTACCTTTTATTTCTCTTCCATCATCTTCTGCCAGGGTTAGTTGTGTGGGCTCAATTACGGTACAGCTAACGTTTATTTTTCCAACCTGGTCCAGGTTTTGCGATACATAATCGGCTTTTGTTTCATTAACCATGATTGCGGCAGAGTTATCCTGCAGTAATAGAATGTCTCCTACCTGATCGCGGCGCAAACCCAGGGCAAGCACTGCTCCCAGGAAGTCTCGATGGCTTATTTCTTCTTCACTTTTCCAGGTTGCCAAAACAGCTTGAACCGGGGAAACCCCCCCCTGGATGTGGGATGAAAATATATTCAGTGCATTTCTTTCAGCCCCAGGGTGACCACCGTAAACTGTATAGGAGAAATCCTGACGTTTGTTAAGCGCTGATTCGGCCAGCTCTAGCTGCCGGGGGTCAAGAAAAGCTGTAACATACTCCTGATGACTGCCCATTTCATCTAATTTTCGCAGAAAATTTTGAAGCCATTGTTTTTCTGTTTCAGTCAGGGGTGATGATTTAGACACAGATTAGTCTCCCTTTTTAATAGAATTGATTACGAATGGCTGCTTCAAAAATGCGCAGCACGATTAGCAGAATAATGGGAGAAAGATCCAGGTAGCCCATCCCCATGGGAATTTTTGGTATGAAACTTCTTAAAGGGGCCAGCAGAGGCTCTGTAACACCATAAACAAACTGATAGATCGTATTAAGGGTTGGGTTTCCTTCACCGCTACCGCTCATCATGAACCAGGACATGATAATCCGCGCCAATAAGATGTAGTAGTAGAGACGCATAAAAACTAATAGTGCATCGACTAAAATATTGATTTTGATCACCTGCTTTTATCTAAAGTATTATTACCATGATATATTCTATCAATAAAAAAGGGCGCTGCCAATGCGGACCATGGTGGCCCCTTCTTCAACAGCGATAATGTAGTCATTGGTCATTCCCATGGATAGTTCGATCAATTCAAACCCGGTTTTTGCATTTGCATCACGCAATTCACGGAGTTTCCTGAACCAGGGGCGTGTTTCTTCAGGATCATCAACAAAGGGAGCCATGGTCATTAAACCTTTTACATTAATGCGATTATAACCGGCCAACTTTTCGATAAACCCGGGCAGTTTACCCGGCTCTAAACCAAACTTGCTTTCTTCCCCTGAAACATTTACCTGGATTAACACATCAACTTCTTTGCCCTCTTTTTCAGCGCAGCGCTGCAGTGCCTTAACCAGGGAAATGCGGTCAAGTGAATGGATTAAGTGATAGTGGGGCAAAACATCCCTGGCCTTATTGCTTTGCAAATGACCGATGAAATGCCAGTTTAAAGCCGGTAGAGCTTTTACTTTTTCTTCCGCATCCTGAACCCTGTTTTCTCCAAAATCGGTTATACCCAGTTCAGCAGCCTGGCGCACTTCTTCAATGCCCACCGTTTTTGTAACAGCTATCAGCTTTATATCAGCAGGATCACGGCCGGCCCTTTCTGCTGCCAGGGCGATTTCCCGCATTACTTTTTTGTAGTTTTCGGCTAGCATAATTGTTCTTCTCCGTCTTTAATTAATTCAGGCGCCGGCCCTCTTCAACCAGTTCAGGCCTTGATATAACAAGACTGTAAGGGTTAAGCCCTTCAACCATTACATTTTCATCCTGGCGGTCTAAAATGCCTATTTCCTGGAAGACCACCCTGCCACCCCGGTTTAAAAATACACCCTGCTTTCCCTCTTTTTCAAAAACAGCTTCCGCCGGTATAATCACACCTTCCCTGCGGTTGTAGCTTATGGTGGAAGCGCTGGAACGAACCTGGTCAAAACCGGTTACCTGGTTGCTAACCAGGTAAGATAAGCGAACCTCACGGTTATCTTCATCAATCTCAGAGAAATAGAGTTCTGCCCTGATAGTTTCACCGGCTGCAAAATCGAATTCTATATCCACGTGGTTTAGCTCTGCCAGTGCGCTGCCCGGATATAAGGGCAGGGTAAGGTGGTAATACCACTGCCAGTTGTTTACAAGCTTTATAATCGGCTGCTCCGCTGTCACCAGCTGCCCCTCCATTGTATATGCCCCTTCTGTATTTTCCAGGTCGTTACCCGCACCTTCTTCAAAAAATGCATCTGCAGCATCTTCAAATCCGTCTATGAAATATGATAAAAAGCCAGGCTGTTCGTTATACAATACTACCAGCTCCCGGAAAGCGCTGTCTGGCGGTTTTTCAAAATAAACTTCATGCGGCCCCGTGTACGGACCTTCAGGATCAAATTCTTCGTCTGCTTCATCACCCTCCAGGATATTTTCGTATTCAGAGGGAAAAATATCTTGCCAGTAAGAGAGCAGTAAATCCCACAGTTCCTGGTCAGGCTCTTCGTCTTCCGAACCTTCCAATAAACTCATTTCTGCCGGCGTTAATACGCCTATTGTAGCTAATTCGGTGCCTATCGATATCCTTTCTCCCGGTTCCGCCAGGTGCAAAACCATTCCATTGACCGGTGATTCAATAACCTCTTCAATCCTGGTTACTGTACCTTCAACTGAAACTTCCTGGACCATAACACCCGGCTCTGCTTCTATAACCTGTAAGCGCCAGGCTAAGAATTGCTCTCCCACCCAGTGATAGCCAAGTTGAACAAGCACTACCAGGGCCAGGAGCAGCAGGATATAAAATACTATTGCCTGCTTAATACTGTTAAAACTAAAGCGTTTGCCTTCTCCCTTTAAAACTCTGAGTCCCTGTCTATTTGCCTTTTTACCCTTTTTACTCAACCTATATTTCCTCCGGTTCTTGCTTCAGGGCTATAAAACCAAGCATTCTTCCCGTTTCTCCCCGGTCGCGCCTGTATGAATAAAACAAATCCGGATTACATGATGTGCAAAATTTGTCGCTTTCTATATTCTCAACTTTTAAACCGGCTGCAAGCAGTTGCGCATAATTAACAGCTGACAGATCAAGCCGCCACCGGTTCGGGGCAACCTGTTCAAGATATTTGTTTTCGTTATAACCCGCTGCCCGGAATTGCATTGCAACTGTATCATCAACAGTATAACATTTTTTACAAATTGAAGGGCTGAAAACAGCCACGATGCCAGCAGCATCTACATGCCTTTTCTGTTCAAAATAGTTGACAACCTTTGTTCCAATTCCGCCGAGCGTTCCACGCCATCCGGCGTGAGCCAGGGCTACGAGCGATTTGTCCCAGGCCAAAAAATAGATGAGCATACAATCTGCGGAATATGCAGTAATGGGTAATCCAGGTTCTTCAGTAACCAGGGCATCACATTCATATTTTGCGCTTGAGGGTTGCGCTCCTTCACCACGATTTGTATGATCCACCACCTTATAATCATGGCCATGAACCTGGATTGAAGATACTATCCCTTCCCAGCCATGCTTAAAGTGGCCAAAAAAGCGACGCCTGTTTTCAATAACCCTGCCCTGATCGTCTCCTGTATGAAAAGCCATATTCAGGGTAGCCATAGCACCGGAACTAACGCCCCCGATCCGGGTAGAAAAAGCATGGTCAACCAGGCCGCTTTTCTTTAGCAGCGCTGATTGAAGAAAGGGCATCTTATCATGCTGTACCAGGTTAATCAGTCATCACTCCTGTTTACCGAACATCTTACAGTTTTCTTTCAAATATAACCGGCACTGATGCTGCCATGGAACGGGGCAGGTCAATCAACCTTTGATTTCGCGATCCCCTGAAGGCTAAGGTTAAATCTTTTTCCTCTTCAATAAATGGGCCGTCTATTAGCAGCCACCCTGATTTTAACAGGGCTTTAACGTGGTGATCTTTTATACTTTTCGCCAGAAGTTCTTCGAAGTAGTAACCGCTGTAAAGTACCAGGTTAAGCGCGCGTTCCTCTATTGCCGCAGCCATCGTCGCTGCTGCTGCAGCCTGCTCGAAGGGTTCGCCGCCGGAAAGAGTAACCCCGTCAATCCCCGGGCAGTTATCTACCAGGCTTAACAGTTCCCCTGTTGAAAAGCTGCTACCCCCGGCAGGATCATGGGTTTCCGGGTTATGGCAGCCCGGGCAGCAATGCGAACAGCCCTGGAAGTATAAGGACAAACGAATCCCAGGGCCATCAACTATTGTGTCTTTCTGAATTCCTGCCAGCCTGGCTAGCATTATTCTGTACCGTTCGCAAAATGGACTTTCCTGTCCTGCAGTTCCTTCAGTTTTGCCCCGTTAAAACGATCGTCAGTGGAGAGATAACCGGTTATCCGGCGAATTCTCCTGATATCCGGACTCTCGCATTCCGGGCAGTGTGAGTCAAAAACACCGCAGTGCGAACAGCTCCGGCATTCGTCAAGGGGATAGTTAATCCCCCCGTAGCCTACATCAGAAGCAGCCATGGTCCTGATGATCCGGTCAACTGCATCAAGGTTATGGACAGGAGGAGCTTCCAGTTCTGTATAACTGATATGCCCGGCATTACAAAGGGCATGAAAACGGCCCTCTGCTGATATTTTATCGTGTATGGACATGGCGTAAAAAACCGGGATATGAAAAGAGTTTGTGTAATATTCTTTATCTGTTACCCCGGGTATAGTCCCGTAACGTTCACGATCCATTGCCACAAAGCGTCCGGCAAGACCTTCGGCCGGTGTGGCAACTAGCACGAAGTTAAGATCGTATTCATCGGCATAGCTATCTGCACGCCGCCGCATGTGATCTACTATTTTCAATCCCAAATTCAGGGCTTCTTCATCTTCACCATGGTGTTTGCCCAGCAATAGCTGCAGTGTTTCTGCCAGACCGATAAAACCGATTGCCAGTGTACCGTGTTTTATAACTTCCCTGATCGAATCTTCAGCCGAAAGCTTATCAGAGTCAAGATAAAGCTGCTGCCCCATCAGGAAAGGCAGATCGCAAACCCTCAACCTGGCAAGAACTTCAAAACGATGCAGGAGCTGCCTTGCTGCTGTCCGCATCAGGCGATCAAGCTGGACATAAAACAGCTCTTGCTGTCCCCTGCACTCCAGGGCCAGGCGGGGCAGGTTCAGGGTAACAGGAGCAATGTTGCCGCGCCCTGCTGATACCTCGGGACCATGCCTGTTGGCAATAACCCTTGTCCTGCAGCCCATGTATGACACCTCATCACCATAAGCTTTGTTGTAACTTGTATCCATAAAGCTGAAGGTAGGATTCATCCTGCGCGCTGCCACTTCCAGGGCCAGGCGATAAAGATCATAATTGGGATCTTCCTCGTTAAAATTGACACCTTCCTTGATCCGAAAGACAAGGTTGGGAAAGATGGGGCTTTCACCACGCCCCAGGCCGCGCTTGAATGCTTCCAGGATAGCCCTGGTAATCATACGGCCCTCTTCAGTTATATCCGTTCCAAAGTTAATCGAACTGAAGGGTACCTGTGCCCCCGCCCGTGAGTTATGAACAAATATTCCTTCTGCTGTAAGAAAGTTTTCATTTTCGGCCACCGAAATGTCATAGACGTAAGGTTCGTAGGGCTCAACAGTTACGGATCGAATCTGAATTGGCCATACTTTTTGAGCCCGCTGAAGAGTTTCAAGAAGCGAAAGCATTTTTTCATTCTGTGCCAGAACTTTTTTAGCCCAGGCCATAACCATATGTGGTGATTTACAGCAGTTGCTGATTCTACTTCCGCTTTTTTCCACAACAGTTTCGGGCAAGAAAAACCTTTTGAGCATGTCTTTATAAGAAAAATAAACTGGCAGATACTTGCTGAAACGAGGCAAGGATTTTGCCTTAGCTATTTTTGCCAGGTGATACCTGGCGGTTGTCCCAACAGAAGGTATTACTTCTTTGACTGTCTCGAACCAAAAAACATCTTCGCTGAGTTTTTCTATCAATCGCTTCTCTTCTTTGTTAAGAATTCGCGTCTTTAAATCCTGAATTGTTTTTTCAATATATTCCGGTTTAATTCTATAATAACAGGCATTTTCACAATATACACCATACACTTCCTTGATCAGGGGCCTTAAGAACTCATAATCATAAGGTGTTTGCTCTCCTTCTATCTCTGCAAGGCCTGCCAGTTTACGTCCTTTATCCGAGCTGAGAGCTAATTTATGACAGTAACTGCCTCCCACGCTAATTAGCCGCCTTTCATTCACCCGGGCAAATTGGGACACAGGCATTTCATCGCGCAGGGAAACCGGTATACCCATTTTATGAAAGAGAAGCTGTAAGCCCTCCTGCAAGCTTTTTGATATAGTTCCTGCCACCACGCGGTTGGAACCAACTGTTGCATCGCCAGAGAGGTATCCATCCAAAAAAGAGCGAACTATCTCGGCAGACGCAAAGAAGAGCTCGGTAGGAACTTTTTTGTTGATCGCCCCGCGGCCGCACTTATCAGCCAAGAATGCCGCAAACTGCCTGCCCACGTTGCAGGCAAGATCCCTTTTTTTGCCATTATATGTTCTCATGCGGACTGAAAATTTGGGGTTAACGGCTTTTAAAAGTTTTTCTGCCTCTAATTCCAGCTCAGGATCAAAAAGGGCCAATTGAATAGTTGAACCGTCAACAGAGCCCTCGGCAACATAAAGGCCCATTAATTTAGCCAGAGAGGGTGTAAGTTTCAGTTTGGTTACCTGGTATTTACGGGAATGGGGATACCTGCTGAGGTTAAAACTGATGTTATCCTTTGACAGGCAAAGCATTCTCGGTAACAACGCGCGCTTAAGCCATGCCGGGGGAGAAGTGGTTAGAGAACCTTCTTCTCCAATTGTAATCATAGAGTGGTTATCGGTTACCGATACTTTTTGACCCGATTTCAGTTTTACACTTAATAGCTTGTGTACATTCTTGTGTTTAAATGAAGCTGTGACATCTTTAAGTTCTGTATCCCCTGTTTTATAGTTAATGCTTAAGGCCATGTAACGGTCCGGTTCAAATATTCGATCGAAGTCAGCCATAGTGATCGCAGAAAAGTCTTCTTTTTGACGATCATAAATCCAAATCCGCTCATGTCCGCTCAAAGAGTGCATCGTATTCAGGTTGTAGATCAGGCCTTCCATTGCCTGGTAAACTTCTTCATATTGCGGTTTGTTCTTCAAATTACGTATTACCTCGCCCATGCTGCGATCAAAATGGGGGAAGCTTTGTCCGCCAAACATGTCATTCTGGTTGCTCTGCAGAATAATTGCCGCCTGGGCGGCTGCCGAAGCTATACGCTTGGGCGGCCGGATATAACCGTAACCGGTGTTAAAACCGCTTTGAAGCAGGCGGGAGAGATCTATTTGCAAGCAGTTCAGGGTTTTGCTGTAATAATCGAGGTCATGGATATGCATAAATCCGTCATCATGGGCCCGGGCATATTCTTCCGGCAGCAGGTTGCTTAAATAGTACTGTTTACTGGCAGCCATGGCTATTTGCAGCATTTTGGCTGACGGTGAGTTGTTTACATTGGCGTTTTCCCGGCTGGTTTCGATAAGGATATCTTTTACTACATCCATCAACTCGGATTTACCATCGCGAATCCGGGTGCGCCGATCGCGATAGAGGATATATGCTTTTGCTGTCCGGGCATGACCATTTTCAATGAGAGTAATTTCAACTGCATCCTGGACCTGCTCAACAGAGGGGATAACCCCGCTGTGCACAATTTCCATGACACTTTTTATAACCTGCCCGGTTAACCTTTCGGCTATTTCACGGTTGCTGCCCCCTACTGCCTCTGCTGCTTTAAAAATAGCATCTGTAATTTTTTCCGCATCGAAAGGAACTACCCGTCCGTCTCGTTTGCGAATCTCCCTGAAAACCGAGTTTGCCTTTTGAAGATTAGCTTTATTAGCCCCTTCAGCTGCATCTCCCACCTAAAAAACCCCTTTCTTTTTATTCTTTAACATTGATTCCAGTTCAGTTTTGAAAGTTTCAACATCGGGAAACTGGCGAAAAACCGATGCAAAGCGGACATAGGCAACTTCATCTATATTGCGCAGCTCTTCAAGCACCAGATCGCCAATTTTATCTGCAGGAACCTCTTTTATATAGTTATTTCGCAAGTTCTGCTCCAGGCTTTCAACAAGCTCTTCCCAGCGCGATAGCGGGATGTTACGTTTTTGACCGGCAAGGACCAGTCCTTTTAACAGTTTGA
>SKWE01000043.1 GCA_007129055.1 Syntrophomonadaceae bacterium | reverse complement strand
GGGGCTGTGCCCTTGATGGGAGGCATACTTTTATCAACTGAAAGAATGAATAAGGTGCTTGAAATTGATAAAGACAACCTGGTTGCAGTGCTTGAACCCGGGGTTATTACCAACGATTTTAACAACGAAGTTCAAAAAGAAGGGCTGTTTTTTGCCGGTTACCCGATGAGCCTTGAAATGTGCTATATCGGCGGTAACGTGGCTGAAAACGCCGGTGGTGGAAGAGCCATTAAATACGGGGTGACGGGTCGTTATATTACCGGCCTGGAAGTGGTATTGCCTACAGGTGAAATCTGTAACTTCGGTGGAAAAAGAGTCAAAGATGTAACCGGCTATAATATTATTCAGCTGATGATCGGCTCTGAAGGAACACTCGGTATTTTTTCGAAAATATATGTCAGGCTGCTTCCCCTGCCCAAGGCAAAAATTGATATGATGGTTCTTTTTAAAGATGCCCAGTCGGCAATTGATGCAGTCCCGCTGATCATGAACACGATGCGCATCATACCGACAGGTATAGAGTTCATGGATAAAATATCCCTTGACACAACAAGTGAATTCTTAAATGAAAAGAAACGCCACCAGGATGCCGGTGCAGTGCTCATCATTGAAATTGATGGCAACGATCCGGACCAGGTCAGGGACGAATGTCTTGATATTGGAGAGCTTTGCCTGGATAACGGTGCCCTTGATGCTTTTGTAGCTGAAGGCCCTGCCGACCAGGAAAAAATCTGGAAAGTTCGCCGCCATGCCGCAGAAGCTTTTAAAGCAATAAGCCCCGAGCAAAGCCTGGAAGATATTGTTGTTCCAGTTAGCAATATCCCGAAATTGATTCCCCTGTTGGAAGAGATTTCAGGGAAGTATAATGTAATCATCCCCTGTTACGGGCATGCCGGTGATGGGAATATGCACGCCACTATAGTTAAAAAGCCTGAAGAATCGATTGAAAGCTGGGAAAAGACCCTCCCTCTCGTTTTGGAAGAGCTTTATAAAGCAGTAAAAGAACTTGGGGGAACGATCAGCGGTGAACATGGAATTGGGCACAAGCGCAAAAAATATCTTTCCCTTGCCCTTGGTGAAGCCGAGATAGGAATTATGAAAAAGATTAAGCAGGCTTTTGACCCTAACAATATTTTAAACCCGGGTAAGATTTTTGATCTATAAGTATATTATAAACCTGTTTTATTAGTTTTCAGATAGCATCTCAGCACTTAAGGTATTTTGCTTAATGTTTGCGCCTTTACATTGACCGAAGGCAAAAGGAGGTCGCTGTTTTGGAAAAAATTGAGCTTCTCTATGGAGATGGTTCGATCAGCCTGGAACTTCCCGGTTCACAGGTCAAGAGAGTTTTGGAGGCGAAACCTCTCCCGGATCATGATTCAGAAGAAACTATAATTAAAGATGCCCTGGCTAAGCCCATAGATTCCGCCCCGCTGTCCCAGTTAGTCAAAATAGGTGAAAAAGCCTGTATTATAGTCGGGGATATGACCAGGGTCTGGGCGCGCTATCATCTGCTTTTGCCTCCCCTGCTGGATGAACTAAACCGTGGCGGAATACCTGATCAGGATATATACATTATTTCTGCCACGGGCGATCACCGTGAGCAGACGGAAGATGAGCACAGGTTGTTGATTGGTGATGAAGCTTACAGGAGGGTTAAAATATTTGATCACCGGGCCAGGGATGACAGCGACCTCGTTTGCCTGGGAGATACATCATATGGCACCCCTGTTTCTGTTAACAAGCTTGTTGCAGGTGCAGACCGGGTTATCCTGACCGGCGGAATTGTTTATCACTTTCTTGCCGGATGGGGAGGCGGTAAAAAAGCAGTAATTCCGGGTGTGGCAGGATATAAAACTATAATGAAAAATCACTCCCTCGCTTTCCATCCCGAAGAGGGAGGCGGTTTGAACCCTGCAGTTTGTGCTGGTAAAATCGACGACAATCCCTGCTGCGACGACATGGTCCAGGGGGCAAGCCTTGTTGCCCCTGATTTCCTGGTTAATACAATTATTAACGAAGAAACCCATAAGATTGCCTATGTTGTTGCCGGTAACTATCTTACTGCGCACCGGGCAGGATGTGACCTGGTGGCTGAACATTATGGAATTCAAATTGGTGAACAGGCAGACTTTGTAATCGCATCCTGCGGGGGGTATCCAAAGGATATCAATTTCTACCAGGCTTATAAAACTTTATACAACGCCCATTTTGCTTTACAAAAAGGCGGAACAATGCTGCTTGTCAGCGAATGCCGTGAGGGCATTGGCAGCGACGATTTTTTTGCCCCATTTATAAACTTTGATAACAGCAGGCAGCGTGAAGCAGCGCTGCGTCGTGAATATACAATAGGCAGCCAGATGGGTTACCATGCCGGGGTAATAGCATCCGAGAATGATATCCTATTGATATCCGGTCTCGAATCCTCAAAGGTAGAAAAGATGGGCATGATTCCGATTACAGGAATTAACGAAGCCTTAGATTTTATAAATAAAAAGCATGGCGCTGTGCCACCGGCATACATTATGCCTCATGGTGGAAGTACCATGCCCTCTGTTTCCTGTTAAAGCAGGTATTATTTTACTGGTTCTGGCTGTTAAGCCACTCGATTAAGAAATTAAATACATCCTCTTTTTCAGGTTCATTATGCAGTTCATGGTAACACTCTTTGAACAGCTTAAGCGAGCAATTATCATCCATTAAAGAAGCAAGCTCTTCTGATCCACTTGCATAACAGATTCGGTCATCGCCTCCATGCAGCAATAAGAGCGGAATCTTAATCATAGCGGCGTTCTTAAAAATAAACTCTATAGTTTCAATCATTCCTTTACCCATTCTTAAAGACACCCTGTCGTGAACCAGGGGATCATTTTTGTAATCTTCGATAACCCTTTCGTCCCTGGCCAACCCCTCAAGGTCCAGACCGTTGGGGATACTGACCTTAGGCAGCAGGATGCCCAGGATTTTTACAGCTGCTACTTTTGCTTTCTGCTGGTCGATCATGGTTCGCAGACCGGGGCTGGTTACCACTGCGCCCTTTAGATCCGGTTGACGCTGGATCAGGTAAAAAAGGACAAGCATGCCTCCCAAACTATGGCCATAGATGAACGCAGGGATAGCCGGATACATTTCTTTTGTTTTCTCAAGCAAGATGGAAATATCATCGGCGAAGTGATCAAAGGAAGGAGTATCACCACGTTGACCACCCGATCTGCCATGGCCCCGCAGATCGAATGAAACTACTGCATAACCTGCATTGTTGAAACGGTCTGCCCAGTGTACATAACGGCCGCTGTGTTCTCCCAGTCCGTGAACCAGGCAGATCACCCCTTTAATATCGCCATCTGGCTCCCACCTTTGGGCAAAAAGCGGTAAACCGTCATAGCTGACCCACTTCATCTCTTTCTGTTTCATCCTGCTTAAACCCCCCTTGCAATGTGTTTTGACCCATTCCAGATCAGTTCATAAGGCCTGGTTCGTTTAAAAGCCTTGATTATGGTAAATCCTATTTCCATGAAAAAACCCACAGTTAAAGCAAAAATCACGGTGCCTATGCCCAGTGGACCTCCCAGGAAGAACCCGGCAGTTGCAGCGGTTATTTCTATGAAAGTCCTGATCGTTCCAACCCTGAAACGGGAAACCCGGGTTAGCGCCAACATCAGGCTGTCCCGCGGGCCTGCGCCCAGGTTTGCGCTGATGTAGACTGCCACTCCGAAGCCGAAAACTATAACTCCGGACACGTAAAGAAAGATGCGCTGCCAGATTACCTCAGGGTTGGGAACATAGCCCCAGGCGATAACAAGATCCACAAAAAGCCCCAGGAAAATCATGTTCAGCACGGTTCCGATATAAATCTTAACTTTGAAAAAGTAGCTGACGACAACCAGCAGCAGCCCTACAGCCTGGATTACAGTTCCGATGGTTAACCCGGTCCGGTTTGCAATGCCAATATGCAAAACGTCCCAGGGGTTAACACCAATATTTGCCTGGATGGTTAATACGATGCCATTGCCAACGATAAAAAGGCCAACAAAAATAGCCAGGTAGCGTAATATGGTCTGTCTGATTTTTTTACCGGTAAATTCTAGTTTCATGGAAGCTCCTTCTGTTATTATGATT
>SKWE01000182.1 GCA_007129055.1 Syntrophomonadaceae bacterium | reverse complement strand
TTGCGATAGCTTCCATAAAGGGAACTTCCTGCTTCATTGCTTTGCCCAGCAGGGTTCCGGGAATAAGCATCCTGTTAACTTCGTTGGTTCCTTCAAAAATCCTGTTGATCCGGCTGTCACGGTATGAGCGCTCTGCAGGGTATTCCTGACCATAACCATAACCGCCGAATATCTGGACCCCTTCATCGGCAACGTAGTCCATTGCCTCGGAGCACCAAACCTTGGATATTGAACATTCAATTGCATATTCCTGGATAGCCTGAACGATATCAGAGCTTTCAGCACCGCTTTCTTTAACTTCTTCCAGTTTTTCTTCAATCATACCGCCGATGCGATAAACAAGACTTTCCATCAGGTAGGTCAGGATAGTCATATTGGCGATCTTATTCTTGATAATGTTGAACTGGGCGATTGGCTGCTTAAACTGAACACGTTGTAATGCATATTCAGAAGCAAATTCAATTACCCTCTTGCTCCCGCCAATGCAGCCAGCACCAAGTTTGAAACGACCAATATTAAGAATATTAAATGCAACCTGGTGACCTTTACCTTCCTTCCAGAGCATATTTTCTACCGGAACCTTGGCGTTTTCAAAAATAACGCTGGTGGTTGAAGAACCCTTTATACCCATTTTCTTTTCTTCAGGGTCAATTGTCACACCTTCAGTGTCTGCATCGACAATAAATGCCGTGAATCTTTCACCATCGATCTTGGCGTAAGTTACAAATACATGGGCCCAGGAAGCATTGGTTATATACTGTTTTGCACCATTAAGGATATAATGTTTTCCATCTTCACTTAAAACCGCCTTGGTTTTACAGTTCAATGCATCTGAACCTGCTTCAGGTTCTGTCAGGGCATAAGCAGCAATTTGCTCGCCGCTGGCCAGGCCGGGCAGATATTTTTCCTTTTGCTCTTTATTGCCGAAATAAACAATCGGCAGGGTTCCAATACCGGTGTGCGCACCAAAAGCAGTAGCGAAAGAACCGCCACAGATAGATGCATTTTCTGTGATAATCATGGTGGTAATTTTGTCTGCTTCTTCTCCGCCATATTCTTCGGGAATATCACTACCGATAAGTCCAAGTTCTCCAGCTTCACGCAGCAGGCCAATAGTAACCCCTTCTGCCATCTCTTCAATTTCATCTATCCTGGGTTCTACCTGGTTTTTCATGAAATCATAGCTGGTCTTTTTAATCATCTTGTGAAGATCGTCAAAATCTTCGGGAACAAAAACAGTGTTTTCGTCCACTGGACCAAGCAAAAATGCTCCGCCTTTAATTAGTTCACTCATTAATCCTATCACCCCTTATAAATTAGTCAGGCAAATAATACTTTTACCGTTTAATATTTTCGCTGGTTAAGTTTTCATCCCTGCTTTGTGAATTTATTAACTTATAAATTTTCTGTCGTTAACTTCATATTGGCATAATATTGTGTTATTAATAAATAGAGCTTTTGCCCATTAAAGGGCCAACAACTGGTAAATCTAAATGGCAAAAAGCACTTTCAGGATAGCATTTAGGATCGATAGTGTTTTATTCTAGTTACTTAAATTATTTATTTGAGAAGGTTTTAAGAGTTTTTTGGTTTTCACTTGCTGCAGCAAGTGAATTATGCTAACATATGGTATATCCAGCCGAAGTGGCGGAACTGGCAGACGCACACGACTCAAAATCGTGCGCCCCCGGGCATGTGGGTTCGACTCCCACCTTCGGCACCAAAATATTTTCAAATTACTTTATCAATCTTCGGCATAACGATCCACAATGAAATAATCAGCGCGGACAGTGCCTGCCAGCCTGCTTTCAAGGGTTGGCCGGCGGCCGGTTATTGTACATGCTTCGGCCCTGATAATTCCATCAGGCCTGCGGAAATCCACTTTTTCAAGATCCCTGAAAACCTCAATGAATATTTCTCGCATAAATACAGTAGAATATCGCCACCCCTGCCTTATGCTGCCAAGTTTGGGTTCATCATACCCCATCCAAAAAGCACCTACCAGGTTCGGGGTGTAGGCAACAAGGTATACGTCATTCCAGTTTTCTGAAGTGCCTGTTTTAGCAGCAACCGGCCTGTCAATCTGTAGCGCCCGGCCAAGGTACTTGCTGACGAAATCCTGTAAAATGTCATTGATGATAAAAGCAGCCTGGGGACTGAGAACCCGCTTCGGATTCTTTCGATACTCATAGATAACCTCACCGCTGCTATCAACTATTTTCTCAACTGTGTGCAGATCAATTCTTAAACCATCATTGGCAAATACCGAGTAGGCCTGGGTCATATCAATTGCACTTACTCCATGTGTAAAACCTCCCAGGGTAAGGCTTAAATTATCAATTTCGCTGGGATCGATTGATGTAATCCCCATTTTCTGCGCGTAACTTACTCCAACCCTTGTCCCAAGATCCTGAAAAGCCCTTACAGCAGGCACGTTGAACGAATAGTATAGCGCTTCCCTTAAAGGAATCATTCCCCTGAAACGGTGATCAAAATTTTGTGGCTTCCAATTTTGTGGCCCGGTAAAGGGAGAATCGTTTAAGGTTGAACCTGCACCCGAAAGCGTTCCAACATCCAAGGCGGGGCCGTAAGTAATAACCGGTTTTATCGCTGAACCAGGCGATCTTAAAGTAGTAAAGCGCAGAAGTTCGTCCTCATTTTTTCTGTATTCCCTGCTGCCGCCAAGAGCCCTGATGCGGCCGGAAGATGGATCGGCAAGAACGACAGCGGCCTGAGGCTGGGCAATGCCTTTTTCTGAGTCACTTACCTGCAGCAGTTGATCCCGGGTGAGATTCCTGCCAGCCGGGATTGAGGCTAAGGCTCCCCTTGCCTTTTCCATATCTATGTGATAAGTAACAGGATACAGTTCTTCCCGGTTCATAGTTTTTTCCACGTAAGCCTGCAGTTCGGGTTCAAGAGTAGTGTAAACCCTTAACCCTCCGGTATAAATAGCCTGGTAGGCTTGTTCACGCGAATCAATTCCGGGCATTGCGCATAGAATTCTAATCAGCTCATGGTGTATCACATAATCAATGAAATAGGGGTGTGGGTATTCGGGATCGGGAAGCTCTGCATAAACCATTTTGTTGTTTATTGCTGCATCGTATTCAGCAGAGCTGATAAAATGAAGCCTCTGCATGCTGGCGAGGACTGTTTGCATGCGTTTTTCTGCTTCCTCTTTGTTGCTGAAGGGGTTATAATAGTTCGGTGAACGGGTGATTCCAGCCAGCATGGCTGCTTCACCTATGGTTAACTCGTTAACTGATTTATTAAAATAAACCTGCGAGGCAGCTTCTACGCCGTAGGCGCCATTCCCAAAATAGATCCTGTTCAGGTACATCTCCAGGATCTCACCCTTGCTGTAGTTATTCTCTAACTCCAGCGAAAGTATGATTTCCTGTACTTTCCGCCTGTATGTTGTTTCACTGCCAAGAAAAGCATTCTGGGCAAGCTGCTGGGTTATTGTACTTCCACCCTGAACTATATCCCCGGCCAGGTGGTTTGCATAAGCAGCCCGCAAACTGGCAATTAGGTCAAAACCCCGATGCCTGAAAAACCTTTCATCTTCTACCGCAATAAAAGCCTGAGCTACGTGAAGAGGTACTTGATCCAGCTTTATGGCAATACGATGCTGCTCAGCATGGAGTACTGCGACTTCACTGCCTCTGCTATCGTAGATATAAGAGGTTTCTACTACAGCAAGGCGAGCAGGATCAAATGGTGGACTGGTATTGATGTAGTCTATCATTACCGCTGCTATAGCACTTAAAGATACTAAGAGAAATACCAGGAATAAAGTAGTTAACCACTTGAATGGGGTTGAGAAACGATAAGGTTTAAAGGGTTTTCCAGGTGAGGCTTGTTGATCAACTTCAATAACCCTTAAAATGCTATCATCCCGATGACCTCTGCCATGATTTCTGCCTGCCATCTTCGCAACCTCTCCCCGCTAATCTGCGCTTTAACCAAGGTATTTAATCTAGAACTGGTTAATAATGCCGAGCGCCCTGCGCATTATTAAGGTTACATCTATGACATCTACTACACCGTCACCATTGACATCTGCAGCTTTCTTTTCCCTGGCAGTGTAAACAGCTAAATCCAGCGCATAGCGCATGCTTA
>SKWE01000273.1 GCA_007129055.1 Syntrophomonadaceae bacterium | reverse complement strand
GGGCTGCTTTGTGTTAGTGGGCAGAGAAACCTGGTCTTCATTTTTCAGTTTGGTAACCCTCGACAAGGGTGTTTTACAGGCCAACACCGGCCTGCCATTGGCCAGAACGGCACAGCTTCCACAAATCGCGCCGCGGCAAGAATAGCGAAATGCCAGGGTTTGGTCAATATTTTCCTGGATCCGGAATAGCAGCTCCAGCACTGTCATCCCATCTATAATTTCAACTTCATAATCGTCATATCTTTCACCTTTACCTCTGTGAATGCGTACGATCATAAATCAGCATCTCCCTTCATGGGAAACAATCCTAACTTCACAGGTGAAAAATCAATTGAACGCTTCTGTGCTTTATCTTGTTTTATTATCGTATGTTTAAGATACTGATCATCGCTGCGATCCGGGTAATCCGTTCTGAAATGGGACCCCCTGCTTTCTTTCCTCTCGATAGCCGACACAGCTACCGCCTCCGCAATATCGAGCATATAGCCAAGCTCCAAAACCCTGACCAAAGATTGATTGAAGACTTTTCCGCTGCCCTGGGCGGCAACCTGCTGACACCTCTCTCTCAAATCTTTTAAGCTGCATAACCCTTCATTCATGTTATCTTCATCCCGGAATATACCAAACCTTTCAAACATAGTTTTTTTCAATTCACTCATCAGGGGAGCAAAGCCTTCGCCCTGATTGTTCAATAAACCCTGAAGCCTATTTATTTCCCGGGAAATATTATTTTTAACGACGGGAACATCCCCACCACCACTTACATTACAAGCCTTTTTACCTGCTATTTTACCGAACACCAAAGTATCTAAAAGCGAGTTTCCACCCAGTCGGTTTGCACCGTGAACAGAAACACAGGCGCACTCACCCACTGCATAGAGGCCTTTTAAACCGGTTTCACCTTCCAGGTTAACATCAATACCGCCCATTGAATAATGTTGTCCCGGCTGTACCGGGATAGGAACTTCTACGGGATCCAGGTCCGCAAAGTCCATGGCTATTTGCCGGATACCCGGCAAGCGCTCTTTGATTATTTCAGCCCCCAGATGCCTGAGATCCAGGTGGACAAATCCGCCTTCAAAACCGCGGCCTGCTTCTATTTCTTTTATGATAGAGCGCGCGACAATATCCCTGGGAGCAAGTTCCTTTGCCTGCGGGGCGTACCTGGCCATAAACCGGTCTCCTTCTGAATTAACCAGGTATGCTCCTTCGCCCCTGGCCCCTTCGCTGATCAGGATATTTGAACCGTAAAGCGTTGTTGGATGAAACTGGACAAACTCCATATCCTTCAGCTGCACTCCGGCATTAAACGCCAGGGCCATGCCATCGCCAGTATTGATCAGCGAATTAGTAGAATGATCATAAATCATTCCAAACCCACCGGTAGCCAGGATTACTGATGCAGAAGCAAAACCGTATACTTTTCCGGACCGGAGATCTAAAGCGACACAACCCAGGCAGGTTTCTTCATCAACTACCAGCGAAGTCACAAAATACTCATTATAAAACTTAATATTCCTGATGCTGGCCTGCTCAAAAAGGGTATTCAGCAGGTTGTGCCCGGTTCTGTCGGCAGCGTAACAGGTCCTGGGCACATCTGCTCCCCCAAAAGGTCTCTGGGCTATCCTTCCTTCATCATCTCTTGAAAATACTGTCCCCCAGTGTTCAAGTTCCAATACTGTTTCGGGAGCTTCCCTGCAGAGCACCTCTACCGCATCATGGTCAGCCAGGTAAACCGACCCCTTGATGGTATCGAAAGCATGCTTCTCCCAGGTATCATCTTTAGCTGCGGGGGAGTTACCCAGCGCTGCATTGATTCCTCCCTGGGCGGCAACCGAGTGAGAACGAAGAGGGTATACTTTAGATATCACAGCTACATCTGCACCACAATCGCAGGCTTCTACAGCCGCTCTGAGCCCGGCCAGGCCCCCTCCGATTATTACTACATCATGCTGATAAATATCTTTTTCGCCCATCTTACCACCCTCCAACTGGCTATTAGAGTAACTGTTCTAAACAAAAAGTTCGACAACCAATTGTAACATCCTCTATGAACCTATCAAGCTAATTCGGTGCCTGACGATCGCGTCAAGCAGTCCTTATCGTATAGAAGCATATTTTACTTTAAGTATATTTAATTATAAAATGCTCACTTTCGCGACAACAATCAAATCTGGAAAGGAAAAAGAGCAACCTTGCAGAACTATACGCTGCCTACGAAGGAAAAGCTATGGGCGGCAATAATCAGTTGCCGCCCATAGCTTTAATTACATTATTGCGCAGAGCACTAATTCAAATGGCAATTTACTTGTTTAGCAGCAGCAAAACACCGGCTGCAATAGCAAGCAGAGGCAATATGAAAGTACCGATTGCTGGAATACCGATATCAATCAATTGCAGCAGACCGCTCAGAATTAGCCAGATTGCCAACAACAGCATTCCCAGGTTTTTAGTAATTTTTTTAGCCACCTTTTACACCTCCTTGAAACCTTAATTACGGGAAATGGCAGTGCCCTGATAGCATCAATAATGCAAGAGCACTGCCCCTATTAGTTAGTATTTTTGAGCAACTTCGTAAATCTCTGTTTGATGAGGCATCCCGGTTATATCTCTTGATATTTGCTTTTATTATATTAAAAATATTGCGTGAAATCAAATTTGCTGTTCAGGAAAAGTCTTTGCGTCAGGTGTTTGATGAGATTCATATCCAGGGTAAGAAGTTATGACAGTGTAAAGCAAACATAAACTTTAAGCCCTATCTTCCACCCTCGCTTGTACAAAAATATGTTTTTTCGAGCGCATTTTCTTTGTAAACTTCGCATTCCGGGCACTTGCAACCTTTTTCTTCTGTTATGCACTGGCTTTTATGATAGGCGCAGAACATAGTTTCCGCATGCAGTTTTTCATCATCCAGGGGATCAATTAACAGGAGTATATTGCCCGGCATAGCCATCATTTTACAGGCAAAAGTATAGCTGGGGCACTCTTTGCACAAACATTTGACTAAGTTTTCTTTTGTTCTTTGTATCTTCTTCATTTAAACACCTCCATAAGTTAATTATACCAGGTCCATAGCTTCCCCTTCTATTACATCCTCTTTATCATAACTGATTCGTTTCAACGGTGTTCTTTAAACCATTTACCTGTATTATAAAATATCACTGCCTTTTCGTTAAAGCAAATAGTTTTATAACTCGGCGGTATAAGACGAGGGTTAAGGGTTTGTAATCAACTTTATTAAAATCTCTACAGCATTTTGGCACAATAAGTGTTACAATAGAACTTGGATTTGTCTGACATTACGACTATGAATCATAGAAAGAAGGTACAACAATGTTAAACATTTTTAAAAATATAAATTCCAGGTACCCCATAATTCAGGGAGGTATGGCAGTCAGGGTTTCTACGGCTCCTTTAGCAGGCGCTGTTGCCTGTGCCGGGGGTGTGGGCATTATCGGGGCTACCGGGATGAGCGTTGAAGAACTTCGCCGGGAAATAAGAGAAGCCAGGCGCCTGGCCAAGCGAGGAATAATCGGTGTCAATATTATGTTCGCAGTACGTAATTTTGCTGAACTGGTTAAAACATCCCTGCAGGAAAAAGTCGATCTGGTTATTACAGGAGCAGGCTTTTCAAGAGATATTTTCAGCTGGGGAAAAGAAGCGAACATTCCTATAGTTACCATAGTATCAGCTTCCAGGCTGGCAAAAATCGCTGAAAAATATGGCGCTGCTGCAGTCATTGCTGAAGGATCAGAGGCAGGCGGGCACCTGGGAACAGATCTTTCTGTTTCAGAAATTATTCCGGAGATTAAAGTCTCGGTGAAAATTCCCGTCATTGCAGCAGGTGGCATCACGGACAGCCATGATATAAAGAAAATGATGAATCTTGGCGCAGACGGGGTACAGTTAGCAACCCGTTTTGTTCTCAGCGAAGAATGCACGGTTGCTGATTCTTTTAAGGCACACTACCTTAGCGCCCGCGAAGAAGATGTTGTTATTATCAAGAGCCCAGTGGGGTTGCCGGGCCGGGCGATTAGAAACGTGTTTTCAGATGCGCTGGCACGGGGCGAAAGCCCGAAAATTCAATGTGATGACTGCCTGAAAGTCTGCTCGAAAGAATACTGCATTTTAGAAGCACTGGAACACAGCCGCATGG
>SKWE01000141.1 GCA_007129055.1 Syntrophomonadaceae bacterium | reverse complement strand
CCTTCACCACTCGTCCGGATACACTCTTCGGTGTTACTTATATGGTCCTGGCCCCGGAGCACCCGCTGGTAAAAAAACTTGTCGAGGGCACAGACCGGGAAGAAGAGGTTTTAGATTTTGTTTCCAGGGTCAGACAGGAAAGTGAAATTGACAGAACTTCTGAGGATGCCCCGAAAATCGGGCTGCTAACCGGCCGTCATGCAGTAAACCCGATCAATGGGGAGGAAGTTCCCATATTGGTTGGTAATTATGTTTTAATGGCCTACGGCACGGGAGCGGTCATGGGGGTTCCGGCCCATGACCACAGGGATTTTATGTTTGCCCGCAAACATAACCTGCCGATCAGGGTAGTAATTCAGCCGGAAGGTGAAAATCTGCGGGATGATACAATGGAAGAGGCTTATGTAGATCAAGGTGTGATGGTCAATTCCGGTTCATTCGACGGCTTACCCAATAATGAAGGGATTAAAAAAGTTACTGAATATCTTGAGCAGAAAGATCTTGGTTGCTTTAGGATCACCTACCGCCTTCGAGACTGGTTAATATCCCGTCAGCGTTACTGGGGCGCTCCTATACCGATTATTTACTGTGACAAATGCGGTATGATGCCGGTTCCGGAGGAAGATCTTCCCGTTGAATTACCCCTGGAAGTTGAACTGTCGAACAACCGTGTACCGGGTTTAGCCCACTACGATGATTTTATAAAAACAAAATGCCCTGCCTGCAGCGGAGAAGCCAGGCGGGAAACAGATACCATGGATACTTTTATCTGTTCCTCTTGGTACTTTATACGCTATACAAGCCCTGATACAAACAGCGCGCCTTTTGATAAGGGAAAGGCTAATTACTGGATGCCGGTAGATCAATATATAGGTGGTATTGAACACGCTGTGCTGCATTTGCTTTATGCCCGTTTCTTTACCAAGGTTTTGCATGATGCAGGGATGATTGAAGCGCAGGAACCTTTCAGCAGGTTGCTGGCCCAGGGGATGGTTTACAAGGATGGGGCTAAAATGTCTAAATCAAAGGGCAACGTCGTCACCCCGGATGAGATAGTTGAAAAGTATGGAGCTGATACAGGCAGGCTGTTCATCTTATTTGCTTCCCCGCCTGAAAAAGACCTGGATTGGAATGACCAGGGAGTTGAAGGGTGCCACCGTTTCCTGCGTCGAATCTGGCGCCTGGTCCAGGAATGCCTGGAGCAATTTGCAGCAGGAAAAGGATCTTCTGAAATCGGGGAAAAAGAAGTTGATTTAGAGAGAAGTGTTCACGCTGCAATAAAAAAAGTTACTTTCGATATCAAGGAAAGATTTAATTTTAATACGGCAATCAGCGCTATTATGGAACTGGTAAACTCCATATATGCTTACCGTCAGTCAGGGAACGAAGGCAGTTACAACCATCAAACCCTGTCAAATGCGCTTGAAAAAACGATCCTGCTGCTTGCGCCATTTGCCCCGCATTTAGCTGAAGAAGCGTGGCAGCTTTTGGGTAATAAAGAGAGCGTACACAGGCAGCAATGGCCTTCCTATGATCCTGAAAAACTGCACGAGGAAGAAGTAGAGGTAGTTGTCCAGATCAATGGAAAGGTTAGAGGCAGAATGACCGTTCCCGCCGATTACGGCGAAGAAGAGCTAACCGCGGAAGCCCGCAGGCAGGAACGTGTGAAGGAGCTTTTAGAAGGTAAAAGCATTGTTAAAGTTATTACTGTCCCCGGCAGGCTGGTGAATATAGTCGTTCGTTAGCAGGGCGTTTTGCCTAAGCTATAAGCTACCTGCAAGAAATTCCTTAACTGCAGGGACTGTTATTTGAAGCTGTTAGAAAAGCCACTAAAGCTTGTATTTCAGGCTTTTTCCGGTCATGATCCCTTGACAGGAGTATATTCAGATTATATAATATAATAAGAAGATTAAAGATATCGCATTAGGTTGTTTGTTCTAATTCTACGTTGCTTTTATTATCCACTGATCATGGTTTGCCTGGAACAGCCGGTTTATATATCCGGCTTCTATTATCTTAATAAGGAGGATACAAAATGAGTGAAGAAAAAAAAGGGAAAGATGCAGGAACAACTGAAGCTGTTTTGAAGCCTGATCCATCTAAAGAAGGAGACAGTATTCGTATATCTTCAGAGGTAATCGCCGTTATAACCAGTATTATTTCCAGTGATGTTCCCGGAGTTGCAGGAATGAGCGGCGGTGTTGTAGGGGGAATAGCTGAGCGCCTTGGACGCAAAGATATGACCAAGGGCATCAAGGTTCATGTTGATGAAGATAAAGTTACCATAGACCTTAATATTATAGTTGAATATGGTGTATCGATTGTTGAAGCTACAGATAAGCTTAAAAAAGAAGTACGTACGCATGTTGAGAAAACTACCGGCTTAAAAGTATTGGCCATAAACATTAACGTACTCGGCATTAACCTGCCTGAGGAAGAAGAAGAGCAGGAAGATAAGGATAAAAAAGACAAAGAAAAGAAATAAGTTAATAAGGTTAGATTAGTTTTGGAAACCGGCACTTAAAAACAGGTGCCGGTTTTTTGATTTCAAGGCAGGAAATAAACACTGTAAAAGAGAATTAATCTCACTTATTCTGTTTAATTATAGCTAACAAGCATAAAAAACAAAATATATACCTGGTATGGGAGGTCTTTAATTGGCAGAAAAAACCGGCTGGCGAGATAAGTTGGTGTTGGTTGTTCTGGTTCTGCTATTGTTGGTAGGCGGTGTCTGGAGGGCTGTTGAGCATGGCAGGCCGCAGGCTCAATTAACCCAACCTTTATCCGAAGAGGTAAGAAACGAACAGCCTGAAGTATTGGAATTAATAACCGTCCACGCAGTCGGTGCAGTTAATAACCCCGGCATATATCATTTGCCTGCAGGATCCCGAATCTACGAGCTGATAGATATGTGTGGCGGTTTTACCGGGGAAGCAGACCAGGTATCACTTAACCAGGCCCGTCCCCTGATCGATGGTGAACAAATATATATCCATAAGACAGGAGAAGCCCCGGCAGCTGCTTCCGGGGCTTCTGATAATGCCAAGATCAATATAAACCGTGCCTCGGCTAAAGAGCTTACCGCCTTACCTGGTATCGGTGACACCCGGGCACAGCAGATTATTGCTCACCGTGAGTCACAGGGTTTCTTTACTGATATCCGTGATATCACCGATGTAAGCGGTATTGGTGAGGCAACCTTTAACAATATTGCTGACCTGATAACAATATATTAAGCTATTCTATCTGCCAGGACTTCAAATATTCTTCCTGGCTGCATGACAGACAATCAATTTCTATGCCCATAGCTTCCAGTTTCAGGGCTGCTGTTTGACGGTCGAGCTCATCAGGCAGTTTTAAAACCTTATTGTCAAGATTTCCTTTCTCATTGACCAGGTACTCCATCGCACCATATTGCAGGGCAAAAGAAAGATCCATAATTTCTGCAGGATGGCCGTCTCCTGCAGCAAGGTTAACCAGTCGTCCTTCACCCAGCAGGTAAACTCTCCTGCCGTTTTTCAGCTTATATTCATCAATATTTTCTCGTGGCTGGCCAGCAAGTTTACCGTATGCTTTTAAAGCCTCTTTATTGATTTCGCAGTCAAAATGACCTGCATTGCTCAGTATGGCTCCTTCCTTCAGCAGGGGTATATGGTCTGTTGAAATAATCTCCCTGCAGCCCGTGGTAGTGACGAATATATCTCCCAGTGGTGCCGCTTCTTTCATCGTCATTACCCGGAAGCCTTCAACGGCGGCTTCAAGGGCATGTACCGGCTCAATTTCGGTGATAATCACATTTGCTCCCAATCCGGCAGCCCGCATTGCTACACCCCGTCCGCACCATCCAAACCCTGAAACTACAACTGTTTTTCCTGAAATTAAAAGATTTGTAGTACGCATTATGCCGTCCCATACAGACTGGCCTGTTCCGTAGCGGTTATCGAAAAGGTATTTACACATGGCATCATTAACTGCCATAACAGGAAAAGCAAGCTTGCCCTCGTCTGCCATGGCTCTCAGGCGGATTAATCCCGTGGTCGTCTCTTCAGCTCCCCCTATTACAGCGGGCAGTAGATCGGGACGATCCTGATGCAGCATGGTTATCAGGTCGCCGCCGTCATCGATGATCAGCTGTGGGCCCGTGTCTACTGTCTGCCTGATGTGCCGGTTGTATTCTTCAGTTGTCGCTCCGTGCCAGGCATACACTTCAATACCGTCTTCCACCAGGGCTGCCGCGATGGCATCCTGGGTTGACAGTGGATTGCTGCCTGTAATTACAACTTCGGCCCCGCATTCCTTAAAGGCCTTTGCCATGTAAGCTGATTTTGCTTCCAGGTGGATACATACGGCCATTTTTATTCCATCAAAGGGTTTTTTAGAACTGTTTAGGTCAATAATTTTGTTCAAAACCGGCATGTGCCGACTGACCCAATCTATTCTCCGGTGCCCTTCGGGCGCTTTTTCTGCATTCCTGATACTGCTCATTGTGAAAAATCTCTCCTTATCGATTTTTTTATTCTTTTAATACTTCGCAATCGGCCCCCGATAATCCTGCAAAAATAGCGATTAAGAAAAAGAGGATAAAGGATACGTAATCGAGAATAATTTGGAAAGCTTAAGAAGAGTTTGAAATATTATTTTAGCTGTCTTAAAAAGCAGTATTTATGTGCTTTGTGTAAGCTTTTTTCTGCTTGACAAGCCCGATATTCTCAAGTAATGTACTATTCGGTAAGATCAATAAAAAGAGGAGGTTTTACTGTGAAAAAGTGGTTAGGTTTATTCTTGGTTTTGGCTTTGGTTTTTGCAGTTTTCGGTTGTAGCCCCGATGAACCGGTAGTTGATGAAAATGGCGAACCGGCCGAGGACAATGGTGAACCTGCAGAGGAAGCAGCAGACCTGAGGGTCGGTATGGTTACTGACGCAGGGACCATCGATGACAAGTCTTTCAACCAGGGCACCTGGGAAGGCATTCAGCTGGCCGCCAGTGATTTTGGCCTTGAAACCAGGTACCTGCAGCCAGGTGGTGAAACAACAGCAGAATATATAACAGAAATAGGAAACCTGGTTGATGCGGGCTTTGATTTAATTATCTGCCCGGGCTTTAAGTTTGAGGAAGCCTTATACGAGGTTCAGGGAAGGTATCCCGATACTATGTTTGTTATTTACGATGGCTATCCCCATGCAGGAGATTGGGATCCTGTTGTTAATGACAATGTAGTTTCAGTTTTCTTTGCCGAGCATGAATCAGGATTCCTGGGTGGCCTGGCAGCAGCCCTCCAACTTGAAGAAGGAGAAGTAGGCTTTATCGGTGGCATGGAAATACCTGCTGTCCAAAAGTTTAACTGGGGTTTCCAGCAGGGTGTCCTGTATGCTAATGAGAATTACGGCACCAATATTGTTATGAACGCCGACAATTTTATCTACCAGGGCACATTCGATAACGTTGCTGCAGGCCAGCAGCTTGCTGCTGCCATGTTTGATAAGGGTGTTGATGCTGTGTTTGCAGCCGCCGGTGGTGTAGGTGTAGGTTCAATTAATGAAGCTAAGGCTCGTGCAGCCGAAGGTGAGGAAGTTTGGATTATCGGTGTTGATGTCGATCAGTATGACGATGGCATCTATGAAGGCAACAATTCAATTATTCTTACCTCGGCAATGAAAAACATTGATATCGTTGCTTACGATATGATTGAAGCTGCCCTTAACAATGAGTTTCCCGGTGGACAGATACTGACCTTTAGTGCTGAAAACTATGGTGTTGGTATTCCTGATAACAATCCAAACCTGGATGCTGAAGTAGAAGCGATTGTGGCCGAAGTGTATGCATTAATTCAAGATGGCACAATTGTTGTTTCGGCCGAACAGGGAGACCTGATCCAGTAGTGATTTTAAGTATCGATTAAAAAAGGGCGGTTTACCCGCCCTTTTTTAATAATAAAAAGTAATAAGATGATTAAATCCAATTTTTAGCTGAAACAAACTTTTTTGGGAGTTGATGCTTTTGGATTATATTGTTGAAATGAACAATATTCGCAAGGAATTTCCCGGTATTGTTGCCTGTGATGATATAGATTTCCAGGTGAAAAAAGGGGAAATTCATGCCCTGCTCGGGGAAAATGGGGCCGGAAAATCAACATTAATGAATATTCTTTTCGGTCTTTACCAACCAGACTCGGGATCAATAGTATTACGAGGCAAAAAAACAAATATAGCCAATCCCAACATTGCCAATGACCTGGGAATTGGCATGGTCCATCAGCACTTTAAACTTGTCCATAATTTCACAGTGACAGAAAATATTATCCTGGGGCTTGAACCAACCAGGGCCCTGATGGTAGATACGCGTAGTGCATCTTCACGAATCAGGGAGCTATCAAAACGTTATAATCTAAATGTTAATCCCGATGCTAAAATTGAAGATGTTTCAGTGGGTATGCAGCAGCGGGTGGAAATCATAAAAATGTTATATCGTGATGCGGAAATATTAATCTTTGACGAACCAACTGCAGTGTTAACCCCCCAGGAAGTGCAGGAACTGACCAAAATTATGCACAGCCTGATCGATGAAGGAAAAACTATAATTCTAATTACGCATAAACTGCGCGAAATAATGTCCATTGCCGATCGCTGTACCGTTATTCGCTGGGGTAAGGTGATAGGAACGGTCAGCGTTTCTGAAACCAGCGAAGAAAAACTGGCAGAAATGATGGTTGGACGCAAGGTAATATTCGACCTGGATAAAAAAGAAGCCAGGCCGAAGGAGGAAATTTTAAGCCTGGAAAAGTTAACCGTGAATGGCAAAGACGGCGGTCATGGCTTAAAGAGTTTTTCACTGGGTGTTAAGTGTGGTGAAATTGTCGGTCTGGCGGGAGTTGACGGTAATGGGCAATCCGAGTTAATTGAGGCTGTTATCGGACTGCGGAAGCCGGATGGTGGAAAAATATTATTGCATGGTGAAGACATCAGCAACCTTTCAATTCGTGAACGTATAGAAAAGGGTGTGGCCCATATCCCCGAAGACAGGCACAAACATGGGTTAGTGCTAGATTATACAGTACAGGAGAATTTTATTCTAAAGAACTATTACCAGCCTCCTTTTTCAGCCAGGGGGTTGTTAAACTGGGATACTATCTATGAACATGCAGAACGGGTCATTAAGGATTTTGATGTACGTTCAGGACAGGGTGTTGAAGCTTCAGCCCGTTCTCTTTCCGGTGGTAATCAGCAGAAAGCGATCGTTGGACGGGAAATAGACGGGAACCCAGATCTGCTGGTTGCAGTTCAACCGACAAGGGGCCTGGATGTAGGAGCGATAGAATATATACACCAGCGTCTGCTCGAACAGCGTGACCAGGGTAAGGCTGTCCTGCTTATATCGCTGGAACTCGATGAAATTCTTGATTTGTCTGACCGCATTGCTGTTATCTATAACGGTGAACTTGTTGGAATTGTTGATGCCGATGAAACGGATGAAAATGAAATTGGCCTGATGATGGCAGGTGGAAAGAGGGGTGCCGCTGTTTGAAAACAAAGGTTAGAGTGAAAAAAGATTTTTACATGTCCTTCTTTGCCATATTGCTCGGTCTTTTAGCTGGAGCGGTGTTGATGGCGGTTACCGGTAACAATCCATTTGAAGGTTTTTTCTATCTATTCAGAGGCGGCCTGATGAACATTGAAAGGATTGGCAATACCCTGGCAACGGCAACCCCCCTGATTTTTGCCGGACTTTCGGTTGCATTTGCTTTTAAAACCGGTTTATTTAATATTGGCGGGGCAGGGCAGATGCTGATCGGTGGATTATGCGCCACGGCAATCGGACTTACATTTGATCTGCCCAAACCCATACTGCTAACAATGATCGTTTTCGGTTCCCTGATTGGGGGCGCGCTGTGGGCATCGCTACCCGGCCTGCTTAAAGCCCGGTTCAATGTTCACGAAGTTGTTTCAACAATTATGATGAACTGGATAGCCTACTGGGTAATTTACTACATAGTCCCCCAGTATTTCAAAGGGCCTTTTCTGGAAACTGAATCGCAGCGTATACCTGAAGCAGCGTCGCTTAAAGTTCCCTGGCTAACAGAGCTGTTCAACGGATCATACATTAACCTGGGTATATTTCTGGCTATTATATTTGTGGTTATCAGTTCGCTAATCCTGGAACGAACCACTCTTGGTTATGAATTAAAGGCTGTCGGCTATAACAGGGATGCTGCAGAGGCAGCAGGGATTAATGTAAACAGGAATATTGTGCTTTCCATGGCGATTGCAGGGGCGCTTGCCGGTCTGGGTGGGGCTACTTTCTATGTCGGTTTTGCTTCGAATATGCAGATAGGCGTTCTGCCGTCACAGGGTTTCGATGGAATTGCTGTTGCCCTGCTGGGAGCTAATTCTCCCTGGGGTGTATTTGCCGCGGCAGTATTTTTTGGCCTGCTGCACACAGGAAAGGGATTTATGAATGCCATGACAGCCATTCCGCCAGAAGTTGCCGATACCATAATTGCGACCATAATTTACTTCGCGGCCACTTCTGTTCTGATTGAACGTAATTGGGATAAAATTAAAAAAATTAATTTTGCTGCATTACTAAACAGGGGCAAAAAAGATAGCCTGAAAGCCGGAAGCGGGGGTGAACAATAATGGTGGATCTGATCTATCAATTATTTCCTTATGCAATAGCTTTCACCATTCCCCTGCTGTTAACATCACTGGGTGGTTTATTTAGTGAAAGAAGCGGCGTTATTAACATCGGTCTTGAGGGATTAATGTTGATGGGTATGTTTGTAGGGGCTTTTACCATTTCCCAGACTGAGGCAGCAAACCCCGGGACAGCCGTCTGGATCGGGCTGCTTTCAGCTGCTGTTTTCGGGGCAATATTTGCCCTGCTTCATGCTTTTGCCTGTGTAACACTTAATGCAAACCAGGTTATTAGCGGTATAGCAATAAACATGATTGCTTCTGCAGTTACAGTTTACCTGGCGCGGTTTTTGACCGGAAGCGGCAATGTGCAGATCATTCGGGGTTTAAGCAGGCAAACCATACCCCTGCTTTCTGATATACCTGTTCTTGGCAGGTTATTTTTTACGCAGAGTTATGCTACAACCTGGCTTGTGCTTTTTATCCTTGCTGCAGCTACTTTTCTCCTTTATAAAACAAAATTTGGTTTACGATTACGGGCCTGTGGAGAACACCCGCATGCTGCTGATTCAGCCGGAGTTAATGTCTACCTGATGCGTTACATGGCCGTTATAATATCGGGGGCCTGTGCCGGTCTTGGCGGTGCAATTTTTATTGTTACACTTTCAGGGGAGTTTAATGGAACGGCAGCAGGGCTGGGATTTTTGGCTCTTGCAGCCCTTATTTTCGGGCAGTGGAAACCCTGGGGAATCCTGGCTGCTACATTTTTCTTCGGATTTGCCAGTACCATTGCTAACGTGTCGCAGGTTATTCCAACCCTGGCCCAGATCCCGGGAATTTACCTGAAAACTTTTCCCTATGTTGTTACCCTGATAGCCCTGGTTCTATCATCAAAATCTTCACAGGCTCCCAAAGCAATCGGCGAACCTTATGATAAAGGAAAACGTTAAGATGCGCGCATATGATTTGATTTTAAAAAAGCGTAACGGTTATGAGCTTGATAAGGCTGAACTAGACTACTTTATATCGGGTTATGTGGATGGCAGTATTCCTGATTACCAGATGGCTGCCCTGTCCATGGCAATTTATTTCAGGGGTATGACTGAAGAAGAAGCCTTAATCTTAACTGAAGCTATGATTAACTCAGGTGATACCATATCGTTGGCAGAGATACCGGGAATTAAGGTTGATAAGCACAGTACCGGTGGTGTTGGTGACACAACTACCCTTGTTCTTGCCCCGCTCGTGGCTGCTGCCGGCGCTCCGGTAGCCAAACTTTCAGGTCGCGGCCTGGGACATACGGGCGGAACCCTGGACAAGCTGGAATCCATACCGGGATTTACAGTTGACCTCACCATAACTGAACTGATAAGAGCGGTCAGGGACGTGGGAGTAGCTGTGGCCGGTCAGACCGGAAACCTGGTTCCGGCCGATAAAATGCTCTATGCCCTGCGTGATGTTACGGCAACAGTTGACAGTTTGCCCTTGATTGCCGGAAGCATAATGAGTAAAAAAATTGCCGCAGGGGCTGATGCTCTGGTCCTCGACGTTAAAAGTGGGGATGGCGCTTTTTTGAAAGATTTAAGCCAGGCCCGTAAACTGGCCAGGATGATGGTTGACATTGGTAATGGTGCCGGTCGTGAGACTGTAGCAATTGTTACTGCAATGGACCAGCCTTTGGGCCGGGCAGTTGGTAACGCCTTGGAGGTAGAAGAGGCAATATTGACCCTGCGCGGGGAAGGGCCACCTGACCTTGAAGATCTCTGCCTGGTGTTGGGGGGGTGGATGCTTAAACTAGCTGGGAAGGCTGCTGAATATGATGAGGGGAAAGTGATTCTGAAAAAATGCATTGAAAATGGTTCAGCCTTACATAAGTTTAAAACGTTAATCCGCAGCCAGCGCGGTAATGATAAAGTAGTTGAAAACCTTTCATTGCTACCCCGGGCTGAGGAAAGATTAGAAGTTAAGTCTGAATGCAGCGGTTATGTGGCCGGGCTGCAGGCTGAAAAAATTGGCATAGCAGCTATGACCCTTGGAGCTGGGCGGATCACTAAGGATTCATTAATTGATCCTGCAGTTGGTCTGACCGTAGAAAAAAAGATTGGCGATAAAGTTGAACCAGGGGTTACCCTTGCAGTTTTATATTTCAAAAAAGCTACCGGTCCTGATTTAGTGCAGCATGCCGCAGAACTGGTTAAAGCGGCTTATAATATAGGTAACAGTAAAGTTGATGAGCCAACTTTAATTCTTGATTTTATTGAAGGGGATGGAAAGTAATGAGCGAAAAAATGGCTGACTATATAGACCACACATTGCTGAAGCCGGAAGCAACAGAAAATGACATTAAAAAGCTTTGCAAAGAGGCAGTAGATAACGGTTTTTTTTCTGTTTGTATTAATTCTTCTTATGTAAAATTAGCGGCGCGGGAAGTGCAGGGGACATCAGTTAAAGTTTGTGTGGTAGTAGGATTTCCCCTTGGCGTTACTACCACGGCAGTTAAAACCTATGAAGCAGCTGAAGCGGTAGAAAACGGTGCAGATGAAGTAGATATGGTCATTCATGTGGGGCAGTTGAAAAGTGGTAATGAACAATATGTTTACGATGATATTGCGGGAGTAGTGAGGGCAGCAAAAGGTAAGATTGTTAAAGTGATTATTGAAACTGCCCTGTTAAGCGATGAAGAGAAGAAAAAGGCATGCTTAATCTCCCGCAAGGCTGGCGCAGCTTTTGTAAAGACTTCGACCGGTTTTGGCCCTGGAGGGGCAACTGTGGCGGATATCGAGCTGATGCGTGAAGCAGTCGGCCCTGAAATGGGTATAAAGGCTTCAGGCGGAGTACGCAGCGCTGAAACAGCACGAAAACTGATAAAAGTTGGAGCTAACAGGATTGGTACCAGCTCTGGTATTACTATTATTCAGGGATAATCTTTTTGACAAAGATATCAAAGCTAGGCTAAAATTAAATTCAGGACTATTCAAACCGGTTTAGCGCCGGTATTTATTTTGATGGGGGGATTACTTTGCGTAACCGTTTTTTTCTGATTATTGTCGCTGTAATTGTTTTCGGTTCATTTTTATTGGCCGGGACCAATTTTTATCTTGATCTACTCTGGTTTACAGAGCTGGAAGTAGAACAGGTATTCTGGACCCAGTACCTTACACGCTGGGGAATGCGTATTGGAGCTTTTGTCTTTCTTTTTGCCGTGTTTTTTGTTAATCTTTTCTTGACCAGGCGCTACATACTAAGCTTTCCCAACCTGGCATTACGTGAAAGGCTGATGGCCACCGGCTTTATGCAGCTGCTTACACCGCGCCGTTTGACAATCTACTTTCTTGTTGCATCTGCAGTGCTTGCCTATGTATTTTCAAGCTATGCCGGAGCTTACTGGATGGAAGTCCTGCGTTATTTTAACCAGGTACCATTTAATATAAGCGATCCAATTTTCGGCTCTGATGTATCTTTTTATGTTTTTGGACTGCCATTTTACCGCTTTATTTACGGATTTTTAATGATGACGATTGTAATCTCTCTTATCCTGGTTGCTGCTATTTACCTGCTGCTGAACGCGCCTTCCCAGGGGAAGCAGGGTTGGATGCTGCCTCCATCAAAGGGGGTTAGCCACCTGGCAGTTTTGCTGGCCATGGTTTTTGGTTTAAAGGCATGGGATTACCGCCTCAGCCAACTGGAACTCGTGCTGTCAGAGCGGGGTGTGGTTTATGGCGCCGGATATACAGACATTAACGCGAACTATACGGTATTAATGGTTCTCATGGTACTGGCAGGTATTATTGCCCTTGTATTCCTGGCAAATATATTCTTACGCCAGTATCGCCTTTTTGTTTATGGCATCCTGGTTTTAACCGGTGTGTCGCTTCTCGGTGGTTGGGCTTATCCTGCTGCCATACAGAGTTTCGTGGTTGAGCCGAGTGAATTCACCTATGAACGTGATTTTCTTGAACATAATATTGAGTTTACCCGCCAGGCTTACGGCCTGGACCAGTTTAGCGAACGTCAATATGACCCGGTCGCCGATTTAAACTGGAACGACCTCCGGGATAACCCCGGAACCATCAACAATGTCCGTCTCTGGGACTACAGGCCGCTTTTAACAACCTTTAACGAACTTCAGGCCATACGTCTCTACTACCGGTTTAATGATGTTGATATAGACCGTTACTGGATAAATGATGAATACAGGCAGGTAATGTTGTCTGCCAGGGAACTTGATAAAAGCCGCCTGGCAGCCCAGGCCCAGACCTGGGTTAACATGCATCTGCAGTGGACACATGGATATGGGGTGACTATGAGCCCGGTAAATGAAGTGACGCCTGAAGGTTTGCCCCGTTATTTCCTGGGTGATATTCCCCCAACAGGTGTCATAGAGGTAGATAACCCCTCCATCTATTTTGGTGAACTAACAGATGATTATGTCATTATCAATACTGCCACCCCCGAATTCCATTATGCTACTATAAGCGATGAAAATGAATTTACATTTTATGATGGTGACGCCGGAATTCCCCTGCAAAACTTCTTACGCAGGGCCCTTTTCTCGCTGAAATTCGGTGAATACAGGATTCTTATATCAAATGAACTGAGTGGCGATAGCCGGATTCTATTTGATCGCAACATTCATGATAGAGTTCGTAAAATAGCGCCTTTCCTGCGTTATGACAGCGACCCCTACATAGTAGTTAGTGATGGGCGATTATTCTGGATCCAGGATGCTTATACCGTTGCCAGCAGCTATCCTTATTCGGCTCCTTATGGCAATATAAATTACATCCGCAATTCAGTTAAGGTCGTAATTGATGCCTATAATGGAACAGTCAATTACTATGTTAACGATCCCGATGATCCCCTGGTTCAAACCTATGCCGAGATATTCCCTCAGATGTTTTCGCCAATTGAAGAAATGCCCGAGGGTTTAATGGCGCACCTGCGTTATCCTGAAGATCTATTTAACCTGCAGGCTCAGATTCTAACTCTTTACCATATTACAGATCCCAATGCTTTCTATACCAGGGAAGACCTTTGGGCTGTTCCCTTTGAACAATCATTCGGCCAGGAACAGTTGATGGAACCTTACTATACAATCCTACAGCTACCGGGTTACGATGAACCTGAATATGTTTTAATATTACCCTTTACCCCTGACCAGCGGAATAATATGATTGCCTGGATGGTAGCCCGCTGTGATCAACCCAATTACGGGGATGTAGAAATATTTAATTTCCCGCGGGAAAGAGTTATCCTGGGCCCGAATCAGATTGAAAACAGGATCGACCAGAGCACTGAAATTTCCGAGCAGTTTACCCTCTGGGGCCAGGCCGGTTCACGGGTTATCCGCGGCAACCTCCTGGTGCTGCCGATTAGTGATTCGCTGCTTTATGTAGAACCTATTTTCCTGGAAGCGGATAGAGGCGGCTTACCTGAGTTGGCAAGGGTTATCGTGGTTTATGATGAAACAGTGGTTATGGAAAACACCCTGGAAATGGCCTTAATCCGGATCTTTGGGGCGCTGGATGCCTTGCCTCCCGATCTTGATCCGGATGAACTGCCTGACGAACTGCCGGAAGACTTAACCGAAATTCTTCTGCCACCAGATGATGATGAACTTCCGGTGATTGATGATTTAGTGCTGGTTGAATTGATTATAGCAGCGCAGCAAGCTTATGAGGAAGCCTTACAGGCCCAGCAGCAGGGTGATTGGGCAGGCTACGGCGAGAAGATCCAGGAACTTGAAAGAATTTTAAGTGACCTGGAAAGACTCGCCCGGTAATAGTCCCTACCGGCAAGGCATCTAATTATCAATAAGTAGTATGAGTATATATTGCCTGAACAAGGAGTTTTATGAAAGGAGGGGTAGCTCTTGCCAGCCGAAGACTATATTGTTTATACCGATGGAGCATGTTCGGGAAATCCCGGCCCGGGAGGCTGGGGTGCGGTGATCAGGCACGG
>SKWE01000257.1 GCA_007129055.1 Syntrophomonadaceae bacterium | reverse complement strand
TCAGAGCTGCCGGCAGTGGTAGTTAATATCACCCGCAGTGGGCCGGGCCTCGGCGGTATTGCCCCTACCCAGGGGGACTATAACCAGGCGACGAAAGGTGGAGGACACGGAGATTACCGCCTGATAGTATTGGCCCCTAATTCGGTACAGGAAATGTATGACCTGGCCGGCGAAGCGTTCCGGCTTTCATACAGCTACCGAAACCCGACGATGATCCTTGCTGATGCAATTCTCGGCCAGATGAAGGAGCCGGTTCAGCTTTCAAACCCTGTCGATCCTCCCGAAGAGGGTTCATGGGTGCTTAGTGGAGCAAATAACCGTCAACCGCGCCTGGTTAAATCACTTTTTTTAAAAGATGGCGAAATGACCGTGCATAACCTGAAGTTGAAAGAAAAATATGATCGGTTAAAAGAGAAAGAAGTTAAAGTGGAAATCGATTGTCCTCCAAACTGCAGCCTGGTGGTTGTCTCTTTTGGCTCCTGCAGCCGTATTGTGCGTACCGCTGTTGATCGGGCCAGGAAACGTGGTTTTCCTGTCGGCCTGGTCAGGCCGATTACCCTGTACCCTTTTCCTGAAGCAGCGGTGAAAGAAGCAGCAGAAAAAGCCGGCCGGATTTTAGTTGTTGAAATGAACACGGGGCAGATGGTTGACGATGTACGGTTGGCCTGTGGTAATCCGGGCAGTGTTGCATTCAAGGGTTACCCGGGAGGAGCAGTACCCACCCCGGAAGAGATTGAAGCAGAAATATACGGAATTCTTGAGGGGAGGCTGCAGGCATGTCAACAATAGCTGAAAAGAAGGTCTTTTCTACCCCGCAGGTTTTAAAAGATAATGTGTATCACTTTTGTCCCGGCTGCCATCACGGACTGGTGCACCGCCTGGCGGCAGAAGCGCTGGACAAATACAAGCTTGCTTCAAATGCCGTGGGGGTAATTGGTGTAGGCTGTGGAGTTTTTCTGTATGACTACCTGGCTGTTGATTGCTGTGAAGCGCCGCACGGCAGGGCACCGGCAGTAGCTGCCGGGATTAAAAGAACAAACCCTGATGCATTTGTTTTTACCTACCAGGGTGACGGGGACCTGGCGGCGATTGGAACCAGTGAGATAATTCATGCTGCTAATCGGGGCGAGCAGATAACAGTTATTTTTGTCAATAACTCGGTCTATGGTATGACGGGGGGCCAGATGGCGCCTACTACTTTACCGGGGCAGAAAACAACCACTACCCCGGCTGGACGCAGCCCTAAAAATGACGGCCACCCTGTTAATATGGCTGAAATAATTGCCACCCTTCCGGGCACTGTTTACTCGGCAAGGGTTGCCTGTCACAATTTAAAAGGCATCAGGACTGCCCGTAAGGCGATGCACCGGGCTTTCCAGGCCCAGGTAGAAAAGCGCGGGTTTGCCCTGATCGAACTGCTTTCTGCCTGTCCCACAAACTGGCGAATGAGCCCGCAGCAGTCTTTGCAGCGCATGGAGGATGAAATGATTCCAGCTTACCCGCTGGGAGTTTACAAAGATTTTTAGTATGTATCGGGAGGCGATGTGAAATGGAATATTCAGTGATCATGTCCGGATTTGGTGGCCAGGGGGTCTTGATGATGGGTGACCTGCTTGCTCACTGTGGAATGAAGGCAGGTTTGAACGTTACCTGGATGCCATCCTATGGGGTTGAAATGCGCGGTGGTACTGCCAATTGCACCGTGGTTATTTCCGAAAACCCTATTGGATCGCCAATTACCGGAATTCCCAAAGCGGTAATAGCCATGAGCGAACCTGCCTTTACCAAGTTCGGCAAACAGTTACCAGATGGAGGCTTACTCTTAGTAAACGGCTCCCTGGTTTCTAATAGCAGCCAGGCTGCCTGCAGCAGCAACGGGATCAAAAAGCTTTTTATTCCCACCCGTGAACTGGCTGAAGCCTGTGGTAATGAGAAAATGGCGAACCTGGCCATGCTTGGCGCTTTTATTGCTGAAAGCAAAATTATGGAGTTGGACCTGGTGAAGCAGGAAGTTAGTACATTTCTACCTCCTGAGAAGAGCAAGCTTGCTGCCGGCATGATAACTGCGCTTGATAAAGGAAAGGAGTATATTGAATCTCTTTAGCTCCCCTTATTCAACAAGCAGGGCATCAAACATTTTCACATCATAATCAATTATTCTAGATTCAGCGCCGATTTCTGTTGTCCAGAGGATTGATTCTTCCAGGAAATATGACCAATCGACGCCCACGTAAGCCCCGGGACTGACCCACTTAATGTAGGAGTTCCAGGCATATACATCTTCATGCATTTCAAGTTCCAGCATCTCCTGTTCAACTCCCCCGAGAAATACTATAAAGTCACCGTCAAAAATAGCCAGCTGCCCATCCGTAGACCATCCGGAAATGTTAAAAGCATATTCATCGAAGACTGAAACTATAGTTCCATCCAGCTCTGCTATATAGGTTTTACCGTCAGGGAAACCTCCGGCAGTGTATGCAAAGTGCTTTCCATCAGGGCTGAATAGCTTTCCACTCATCGTGTCGAAGAAGTTTGAACCGGGCACTGTTGTTATTATTTCTGCTTCACCGGAACGCGAAATACGCCAGATTGTAAAGGAAGGTTCTTCATCCATGAAAGGCTCCGGTCCGCTGATCGCGACCAGTCCGTAGCTGCTTTCGGGGGCCCAGACAGGCTTTGGGATAAATGGATATTCACTTGCTGTATTGACAAAAGGAAACTGGATTAACTCCTCGCGGTTTTTCCCGTCTGCATCGGCAATAGAGACTGATACAGCATCTGCTATCAATAATGTTGTACCGTCATGTGATAGGGCGAAACTGCCGCCTTCTCCATCGGGGAGCAGCTGGGTTACCAGGCCGCTGGCAGGGTCAGCTTGCCAGAGATCATAATACGGCAGGTATCCATAGCCCGTTTCGAGAGCTGTGTTGAAAAGGATTATGTTGTTTTTTTCGGACCAGGCATATTGTGAAGGTAGGCGGTTAAGTAGGATCTCTTCGTCGAAATCGATTGGTTGCCCCAGTTCCCCTGGAAGTTGATCAAGGGTTACCAGGGGCCTGGCTGCCGTGCCGCCTATACTTACAAGCCATAATTCAAAGGGATTAAGATCCGGGTGTTCAGAGGTGATGAAACGCTGGAAAAGTACATTGTTTCCATCGGGAGAGATTAGGGGACTTCCATCGTTTCCGTCTTCGGTTAGAGGGAAGGGTGCGTTATAACCGATTGAGCACATTATTCTTCCCTGCTGCTCATACACAACCAGTAAGAAAGGTTTTTGCCAGCCTGGAGCTTCTGTGGTTTCGGAAGTTTCCCCTGCTTCGGGATCATCTTCTTCGGTAATAGCAGTTTCATCGGGAGTAGTTCCTGCTTCCTCCAATTCTTCAGCGATCTCGTTACAGCCCGTAAGGCATAGCAGGAGTAAAAGTAGACAAATAACTGCCAGCTTAACTTTCATTAACAGCCCTTCTTTCCACGTTTTCATTTTATAGGGTTAACCGAATCGCTCAGCTTAGTTTTAATAATCTATAATGCCCTTGATTGTCAGTATATTTAATCTCGAAGTCATAGCTAAAGAGGTCTGCCGATAGGGTTGTTTTATAATTACCCATGTTCCAGCAAATCTTCAGCCGGGAAGGATCGTCTTTTTCTGTTATCTCACAGGTTCCCTTAAATGCCGGGTAGCTATTGCGGAATCTAATCATATCTAACTGCTTAAGCACAACGGGTTGTCTAAGCCTTTGGTCTATTTCCTGCAAACTCAGGTTGGTGCGGTTAATTTCTTTATGGCCCGCAGATCCGCTTTTTTCTACGGCCGCATAGTCATTTTTGCCGGCGAAAAGATCAAGATACCAGACCTGGGGAGTTCCGGGCATAAATAGCTGAATGGCCCTGGCCAGCAGCATTTTATCTTCATCTTCGCCAAGGGCGCTGAAAAAAGTTGCGTTAACCTGGTAATAGGCTATTTTATGGCCGTCAGGACCGTATAAGTTTTTTATCAGGCCGCCCCGCTCCACAATTATATCAACCAGTGTATCAACTTCTTCATCGCTTAACAGGCCGGGGCGTTCCTTGTCCTCCAGTCTTTTTCCTTTTAAATCGAGAACGGGAATGCCATCGTGACAACCGAGCATGTTAATAGTGTTATAGCCTTTTTCAAGTATTTCCTCTA
>SKWE01000148.1 GCA_007129055.1 Syntrophomonadaceae bacterium | reverse complement strand
GCGTCAATAAATGCCTTGTCACCAACCCGGGTATCCTTGATTGACAGGGTAAAGTCGCCCAGTATTTTGGGGGTAACTGATAGCTCCCTGCGGGTAGGGCTATTTGATATGGTAAAGGGGTGTGCAGATGAGCGTTTACCCTTCCGCAATAGCTGCAGGAACAGAAACTGCCCCGGTTTATAATCAATCTCTTTACCCTTAAAAAAGAGGGTCCAGATTTTTTCCGATTCCTGCCTAACTTCCGATACTTCGTAAGGATTCATTTTAACAGATATAATCCTAATCAGACGGTATACAAGAATTAAGGGATAAAGTAAAGCCAGCAAAATCCACAGGTAAGATAAAAGTGATCCCGGAGTGGTTTGATAAAAAACATGAACCAGTGCAACGGGAAAAAGAAGGTAGTTAAAAAGGTGAATGTTTCTCCAGGTTTCATAAGCCAGGCCAATTCTCCTGTATTGCGAGGCCAGCGCCCCCGTTACCATGAGCCCCAGGAGGGCGATTATCCCTGCCAGGATAAATACCGAAAAGAAGGTATCACCAAAAACAGATAAACGGTAATAAACAATAAATGATGCATGCAGTAAAATCAGGGCCAGGCCGAGACGCCCGAATAAACGGTGCCAGCGCATCATCTTGTCTAGCCCGAAACCGGCTTCTATAAACTTCAACCTTGAGGCAAAAACAAACTGGAAAAAGAGCAGCGTCAGGCCCAGGGCTGCGAAAAGCAGACCAAAATACCTGAGATAATGAATGGTAAAACGGGAAAAATCAACTCCAAGGGCCCATAGAATTGTAACAAGAATAACAACTGCTGCAAGTGTAAACAAAACCAGGCGTGCTTTCACCTGACCACCCCCTTCTTAACATTCTATAAAAAGTTGACGGATAATACAAATAATTTGGCCCTGAATATTTTAAACAATATTATGCAAAACCTATTTTTTGCTGTATAATAGAGTTGAAGACCCCATAACATTATTAAAGGTTATTAAGACTTATTAGCGTTTGAATGCTTTGTTTTTCTGTTTATTGCTATTGATTGCTATGCAATTTAATTTATGAGGTGCAAGGATATGAAGTTGCTTAGAAAGAAAAAACTAGACCTTCTAAAGATCGCCCTTTTAATGGCCTGGGTATTACTGGTCCTGTACCCTAACCCGGGAAAACTGGCGGCCAGTGTCTACCGGTTAAAGAATCCGCCCGTTGCCCCTTACCGGGTTACAGAACTGGCCCTGCCGCTTCAAGGGCTCACCCCTGGCGAAATCCAGGAATTCGTCTATGCCAATATTCCCTACCGTTATGACTGGGAAGTTTACAATATGCCCTGGTATTTCCCCACCCTTGATGAAGCTCTTTACAGCGAATACGGCGACTGCAAGGCACGATTCCTGCTATTTGCTTCGCTGCTGGAAGAGATGGAGATACCATACCGGAAGAATATTTCACTTACCCATATCTGGGTCGATTATGAAGGTAAACCGGAAAACAGGCTTGAAAATATCGGGGAAACCTTGATTATTGTTGATGAAAACGGCAGGGTAAGGCTAAGTGTGCCCAGGGCAGATTTGGTCCGCTCGTCGCGCAGTCTGCGCGAGGGTTTCTGGGAAACTATGCCCCTGGATAAGAAGTGGATGCTGCTGGCCGGCTTCCCTGCAGTTTTCGGCATCTTCCACCTGCGGCAGCAGCATATCTCAAAACCCCCTATTAAACTCAGCAAAGACTAACTATCTACTTAAGATATTATTGTTAGGCAAGATAGCTGCAGTAAACTTTGCTCACCGACCGTTCAGGTTAAAACTGCACCGGTTCAGCTTCAGCCCTGCGCTCAGGCTACCCGAGAGACGCGTCATCCGTAACTCGGCTCTCGGTGGCCCGCATCCGTGCGGGCCAGCCTGCTCCGGTCTTTGCTTCACCGGCATTTTTATACCCTCACTTTATGCTCGCTTTAGTTTACTGCACCAGTCTTGCCTGCAAATTGGCGACCCAACGAAAGCATAACACGGAGACACGAGACAAGACCGCTGATTTCACCTACCAAGTATTGTTAGGGGGTTAAACAATATAATAACCAACTACTCCTCAGCCTGTTTGATCGAAAGGGAAATTCTGCCCCTGTCGCGGTCGATGGAAAGGATTTTGACCTTGACCACCGATTCTATCTGCAGCACTTCCAGGGGGTGTTTTATGTAGCGGTCGGAGATTTCCGAAATATGGACAAGGCCGTCCTGGTGCACCCCGATATCTATAAAGGCTCCAAAATCGACTATGTTGCGCACTATGCCCATTAAGGTCATTCCCGGTTCCAGGTCTTCAAGCTCAGTAACCGCCTGCATAAAAACCGGCAGGGGAAGTTCTTCACGGGGATCGCGCCCCGGTTTGCGAAATTCTTCCAGGATGTCGCGCACTGTTGGTTCGCCGGCATTAAGTTCTTCAGCCAAAGTTTTTATAGCCTCATCCCCCAGTTTCGGCACTGCATCAACATTACCGAGGTTCTCAGGCTCAATTGACAGCTTTTCCATGATCTTTGCGGCAAGTTCATACGATTCCGGATGCACTGCGCTTCTTTCAAGATAGTCTTCACTATCGGGAAGCCTGAGAAAACCGGCACACTGCTTGAAAACCTTCGGTCCAAGACCGCTAATGTCATGCAGCTGCTGCCTTGAATCAAGCGAACCGTTTTCATTTCTATATTCTATTATTCGATCTGCAACTTTGGAGTTGATTCCTGCCACGTAGGAGAGCAGGGCTGCTGATGCGCTGTTCAAATCCACACCTACCTGGTTTACACAGCTTTCTACAGTCCCCGTCAGGGCCTGGTCCAGTTCTTTGGGCGGCATGTCATGCTGGTATTGCCCTACGCCGATTGCTTTCGGGTCGATCTTAACAAGTTCAGCAAGGGGATCCTGCAGGCGGCGTGCTATAGAAACTGCACTACGCTCGGCTACATCAAGGTGAGGGAATTCTTTTTTAGCCGCAGGCGAAGCTGAGTAAACGCTTGCTCCTGCTTCATTAACAATGGTGTATTCAAGATCGAGGTTTTTATCTTTGATTAAACCGGCAACAAAAAGCTCGCTTTCCCTTGATGCCGTGCCATTACCAATGGCAACGCAGTCTAATTTATAATTTTCTTTTAACTGCAGTACTTTTTCAGCTGCGCCTTTCAGGTCGTTACGGGGGGCCGTCGGGAATACTGCTGCAGTATCCAGCAGTTCACCTGTCTCAGACACACAGGCAAGTTTACAGCCGGTGCGAAAACCGGGATCCCAACCAAGAATCCTGCGGTTACGTATCGGCGGAACGAGCATTCTTTTTTTCAGGTTTTCTTTGAAAACCACCAGGGCCCCTTTTACTGCACTATCAAAAAGGTCCTGCCAGCTTTCCCGTTCCAGGGAAGGGTGTATTAAGCGCTTAAAGCTGTCTGCAGCGGCCCCGGCAAATATTTCCCGGCACGGTTCATTATGGCCGCTGCTATAATACTTTGCCGCAATTAATTTCAGGGCTTTTTCCTCTTCAACGGTAATTTTAAAATCCAGCACTTTTTCCTTAACCCCGCGGTTTATTGCCAGCACCCTGTGCGCTTTTATTTTAGCTAACGGTTCACTGTAACCATCATAATCATCATAGGTGTTTACATCTACGGATGCTTTCTTTTTCACCTCAACATGTCCGTCACGGCGAAAAGCCCGGCGCAGGTTTTTGCGCAATGCGGCGTCATCAGATATTATTTCAGCAATTATATCGGCTGCGCCACGTAAAACTGCATCAATGTCGGGAAGTTCCTTTTCGGGATCAAGGTACTTACCGGCTTCTTCTTTTGGAATTATCTCACCGTCCAGGATCGCCAGGGCTAAAGGTTCAAGACCCCTGTCGCGGGCAACAGAAGCCCTGGTTTTTTTCTTCGGGCGGAAGGGCCGGTAGAGGTCATCAAGTTCGGTAACCGTCGCCGCTATTTCTACATTTCTCTGCAGCTCCCGGGTCAATGCCCCCTGGGCGTCTATCAGGCGCAGCACTTCTTCACGGCGCTGTTCAAGGTTACGGTACTGGGTTAACTTCTCCTGCAACAGCCTGACATCTTCGTCGGTCATGCCGCCTGTCATTTCTTTGCGGTAGCGGGCAATAAAGGGTACTGTATTTCCTTCGTCCAAGAGTGCTGCAGTGCCGGCAACTTTTG
>SKWE01000072.1 GCA_007129055.1 Syntrophomonadaceae bacterium | reverse complement strand
GGCTCATCCATTAGCAGAATTCTGGGTTGAACAGCGAGAGCCCTGGCGATGCAAAGCCGCTGCTGCTGACCGCCGGAAAGGGCAAGAGCAGGCTCATGCAACCGGTCTTTTACTTCATCCCACAGGGCGGCACCCTTCAGGCTTTCTTCAACTATCTCGTTTAAAAGTGCCTTGTTTTTCTGTCCATCAATGCGCGGGCCGTAAGCAATATTATCAAAAATACTTTTAGGAAAAGGGTTGGGTTGCTGAAAAACCATCCCAACCTTTTTGCGTAGTTTTACCACATCAGTGGCCGGATCATAAATATCCTCACCATGCACAGTTATATTTCCTTCCAGCCGCGTACCTGGTATCAGGTCATTCATGCGATTTAAAACTCTAAGAAAAGTCGATTTACCGCAACCGGACGGGCCGATCAGGGCAGCAACCCCCTTTTCTTCAATCGCAATGTTTACACCAAATAGAGCCTGGACTGCACTATAATAAAAATTTAATCCCTCAACTTTAACCTCGCAATAGCCATTACATTTTTCTTTCGCTTCTTCTTCAGAAGTTACAGCTAAGTTGTTTCCAATAGCTTCGATTTCACTCTTTATATCACCATTTTTTACTTTAATCATCTTATACAGGTTCTATAAGCTTTGAACCCTTCAACACCCCTTTCTACCTATCCTCATCTTACTTAGAATCACCCAATCATTTCTATAGCACGTGACTACCGTTAGTTGTTTGAAATATACAATTACAAAATTCATTCATAATGATCAATAGACTTGCTTACAGCCCTTTTGCTACCCTATCTCTGAAACGCTTACGCATCAGTACTGCCGCAAGGTTTAAGAAACAGACCAGCAGCAATAATACAAGGGCTGTTCCATAGGCTATCGGGCGCACCTGCGATATGGCATGATGCTGGGTAGCCATGATAAAAAGATGGTAAGGCAGGGCCATGAACTGACTTTTTAGCGAATCGGGCAGGTGGGGGAGGAAGAATGCTGCTCCCGTAGCAAGAATCGGGGCAGTTTCCCCGGCCGCGCGGGCCAGGCCCAATATTGTGCCAGTTAGAATTCCCGGCAGGGCTCTTGGCAGGACAACAGTGCGTACAACCTGCCAGCGTGTGGCTCCCAGGGCAAATGAACCAGCCCGGTAAGCACGCGGCACAGTAATCAGGGCTTCTTCCGCCGCAGTCACCGTGACGGGGAGGGTTAGCAGCCCCAGGGTAAAACCTGCAGCGATCAAGGAAGGACCAAAACCAAATATCTTTACAAAAACTGCCATGCCAAAGAGACCAAAAACTATGGAGGGAACGCCTGCAAGGTTGCGCAGCGACATTCTTACAAGCCTGGTAAAACGTCCCTGGACAGCATATTCATTAAGGTATATGGCAGCGCCTACACCCAATGGAACTGCAAAAGCAATCGTAATAATAGTTACATAAAAAGTTCCAACTATAGCAGGAAAGATTCCTCCTTCGGTCATCCCGACCCTGGGCGCCTGGGTTAAAAACTCCCAGTTGATAACCCCTATACCCTTGGAAACAATGTCATAAACAATTATTCCTAAGATAAGTAGAACCAAAACCAGGGTTAAACGCAGTATCCAGTAACCAGCCAATTCCAGGTTGCGCCATTCACCCTGGCTCTTTACAGCTATTTTAGTTTTTACAAAATCTGTTTTCACTATTTATTCACCTCCGGGTTACGGTGAATCAATATATCGGCAAGCAGGTTGACAATAAATGTGATGGTAAACAAAAGTAATCCGGCCACGAAGAGCGCATGAAAATGAGTGGAATTAAAAACAACATCCCCTATATCTATGGCTATGCCTGCGCTTAAAGTCCTGACGGAATCAAGAAATGATTCAGGCCAGGCAATCATATTTCCTGTAACCATTAAAACAGTCATTGTTTCCCCAATGGCCCGCCCCATTCCAAGCAGCGATGCAGCTGTAATTCCTGAAAATGCTGCCGGCACTGTAATCTTCCAGATTGTCTGCCAGCGTGTACCGCCCAGGGCCAGAGATGCATTACGATATTCTTTCGGAACCGCTGTGATGGCATCCTCGGCCAGGGTAATGATAGTGGGCATAGCCATAATCCCTACCAGTATAGCCCCATTCAAGGCTGTTATCCCGCTTGGGATATTAAAAATCCGGGATATAAGGGGAGCAATAACTACGAGGCCGAAAAAGCCAAGCACCACCGAGGGGATGCCAGCCAGGATTTCGACAATTGGTTTAAAGAGCTCCCTTTCCCAGGGCGCAGCAATTTCTGCAAGGTAAGCGGCAGCAGCAACTCCAATGGGAACCGCAAACACCAGCGCACCTACAGTAACTAAAAATGTGCCGTAAATCATGTTAAACAGGCTGTATGTTGGTTCTCCGTAAGCTCCCGGGTTCCATCTGCCGGGAGTTAGAAATGGCACCAACCCCATCTCTCTCAGAGCCGGCCAGCTATTGGAAAGAAGCGTAAAGAGAATCCCGGCTAAAAATAGAACAATAGCCAGGCCGCAGATTAAAAATATTACCTTCATTACTTTTTCGGATAGCGAAAGCAAGGGTATCCTCCTTCAACAAGCCGGCTGATTTTTTAGTAAGCCGGCTTTCATAAACTGCCCCTGCAGCCCACCGCCAGGGCAGTGAACTGCAGGGTTATGAGGGGTCTTTTATTCCAATGCAGCTTTATTGAAATCAATATCGGCTGCAGTAATCGGATAGAAACCTTCCTGCAATACTATGGCCTGTCCGGCTTCGCTTACTTCGAAAAGGAAGAAGTCGAGCAGGGCACCTTCAGGCTTGCCGGCTATATACTGGTACAGTGGACGGGTCAGCGGATAGTTTCCACTGGTTACATTTTCAAGAACTGTTGGATCATAAGCCTGTGATCCTTCACCTGCAGCTACAGAAAGTGCCTTTACACCGTCTTCATCGGCGTAACCAATTGCAGCATAGCCAATTCCGCCGACATCGCCAATAACTGCTTCAACAATGTCAGATGTTCCGGCCATGTTACGTTTTCTTTCAGAGTATTCACCCTGGACAACCAGTTCCATGAAAAATACGTAGGTTCCGGAAGTACTCTGGCGCCCGTAAAGGGTAATGTCCATGTTCTCCCCACCGACTTCAGACCAGTTTGTTATTTCACCGCGATAAATAGCCCCGATCTGGTCAACAGTCAGTTCTTCAACCGGGTTATTTTCATTTACCAGTACTGCTACACCATCTACGGCAAAGCGTACAGCGTATGCATCTTCGCCTTGATTTGCTTCTAAGTCTGCTATCTCCGAATCTCTCATCGGACGGGATGAATTGGCAACATCAATGTCACCGTCAATAAGCGAAGAAATACCAACACCGGATCCACCACCGGTAACGGCGATAGAAACATGCGGGTTGTCATTCATATATTCTTCAGCCAATCTTGCCACAACGTTTACCTCTGAATCTGAACCACCAAGCATGATTGCAACGGATTCTTGTGCTTCTTCCGGTGTGTCATCGCCTGCATCGCCATTATCCGGGGTTTCAACCGGATCTGCAGCCTGCTGACCACCACAGCCTGTCAGCAGCATTACTGCTGCCAGGAAAACAATTCCTGCAAAAGTCAACCACCTTTTCTGATTCATACTGATCCTCCTAGAGAATAATTTAACCAGGATGAGTATAAATCTTGCAGGTTAAATGTAAAGGAAGGAAAGGTAAAAAGAATGTTAAATCGAGGTTAAATCTTAAGCATCCGAAACTGGAAGGGTGATAGTGAAGGTCACCCCTTCTCCAACTTTACTCTGCAATGTATAGCAGGCATCATGGGCTTCAAGGATATGCTTCACAATAGAAAGGCCCAAACCGGTACTGCCGCTCTTCCGGGACCGCGCTTTATCGACCCGGTAAAAACGTTCAAAAACATGCGGAAGATCTTCCTCCGGGATACCGGGACCATTATCTGTAATTATAATTTCTGCCTGGCCGCCGGCAGTAGAGAGGGAAATTCCTATTTGCCCCTTTTCATAACCATGCTTAATGCTGTTTTCTAAAATATTAACCAGGGCCTGCCTGAGCCATTCAGGATTGCCTGACACATAAATACTTTGTCCTGGCAAATTTAGGTTAACAGTAACATCTTGAACCGTTCTTGCATCTTCAACCCTTTCGACAGCTTCGCTGATTAATCCTGACATATCTACCGGCTCTTTCTTCACAAGCCCTTTTTCATTTTCTATTTGTGCTAAATCAAGCAGGTCGTCAAGCAGGCTGGAAAGCCTTTTAGTTTCCTTGTCAATAATCTGCAGAAAATCTACGAGCTGTTCACGTGTAAGCTCTTCATGCAGTATCGTTTCAGTATAGCCACGCACTGTTGTTAAGGGGGTGCGCAGTTCATGTGAAACATTCGCTACAAAGTCGCTGCGCATCTTTTCAAGGGAGCGCAATTCAGTAGTTTCATGAAAGAGGATTAAGCTGCCGATAATACTTTGGTCTGTACCGTAAACCGGCAATATATAAGTATCTAATACTGTGGCCCTGGGATAATAAAGATTAACTTCTATAACCCTTGCCTCACCATCTTGTGAGACAGCTTTCAGGTTTTCATTCAGGGCATAATAACGGATTGCCATGTTAAAAGGTTTGCCAATTACATAGTTGCTTTTTAGATCGAACAGCTCTTCTGCCGCGGGATTGATCAATTCAATATTTAAATCCCGGTCCGTAAGAATAATACCACTGCTCATTGAAGAGACTACTGTTTCCACCTTATTCTTTTCCCATAATACCAGTTCAATCTTTTTCTTTAAGGAGCCGCCCATATCTTTTATATTCTGGGCCAGAACCGCCAGTTCATCTTTTCCCGCAACATGAAGTTCAGGATTATAATTTCCTTCCGCAATTGAGCGGGCAGCGCTGCTGATTTTACTGATTGGGCCTGTTATGCGCTCGGAAAAGGCAACAGCGGTAGCAAGGGCTATAAGCGATGAGAGTAAGAGAGCGCCTATAATAAAAACAACCAGGCTGTTCATTGCTTCCTTTATAGCCGCCAAAGGAATGGCGAGCCTGATTATGGCCCTGGTTTCAGGTTGAGTGCCAGTGGGGGCGACAGTATTGATAGGGATGGCCAGGTAATACATTTCTTCGTCTAATGTAACACTGTACCTTGTAGCAATCCCTTTATATGTTTCCATAGCCTCTATAATTTCCGGCCGGTTAATGTGGTTTTCCATTAATAAGGGATCCTGGTTAGTATCTGCCAGCACTGTGCCATCTGCATCGACGATGGTCAGTCTTACTCCCAACTCCTTACCCAGGTCTTTTGCAAGGGTGTCGATTTCATCATAACCGGCATCTCGCTCCAACATTTCTTCAATAAGCACGGAAGCCAAGCGGGCCTGGTTATAAAGGCTTTCGCGAAGAGTTCCCATGTAAAAGTAGTTTAAAAAGAAGATAAAAAAAGCCCCCATCAGGATAACGATGACAGCTATTACTGCTAAATAATATATAATCAGGCGACGGCGAATACCGGTAAACAAACCTTTACCCCCCACAGGTTGACAGGGGGACGTACCATTTGTCAACTAATATGGAGATAGATAGATATGACAATAAGTTTAGAAGTGGAACAACTAAAAAAGTTGACAAATGGTACGTCCCCCTGTCAACTTTGAACTTGTAGCCTACACCCCTGACCGTTTCAATGTAGATCGGGTTGGCCGGATCGGGTTCAATCTTCTGGCGCAGGTAACGAATGTGAACATCAACAGTGCGAGTATCAACTTCCACTTCATAGTTCCATACTTTATCTAAGAGTATCTCCCTGGTCAGCACTTTACCGGCATTAGCCATCAACAGGTGAAGCAGTAAAAATTCTTTGTGGGTAAGTGTTTTTGCTTCATCGTTTACTGTAACCCGGTGCTGTTCGGGATAAAGGGTTATTCCACTCAAAGTTAATACCTCTTCAGCTTCATTTTCCCTGGCTGGCTGCCCCTGCTGCTCAAGGCGGCGCAGCATAGCCCTGACCCTGGCCACTAACTCACGCACAGAAAATGGTTTAACCATGTAATCATCAGCCCCCAGTTCCAGGCCGAGGACCTTATCAAACTCTTCATTGCGCGCTGAAAGAATGAGAATGGGGATAGAAGCTGTTTTTTGATTACCGCGCAAGCGACGGCAAACCTCAAGGCCATCCATTTCCGGCAGCATAATATCAAGGACAATGAGATCGGGCAGTTTATCCTGGATTAATTCCAGGGCTTCCCGGCCGTTGCCCCTGCTTTCGACACGGTAACCTTCTTTTTCAAGATGAAAAGATAGGAGTTTCACAATATCTTCTTCATCTTCAACAACCAGGATATAGCGCTGCTTAGACTTCTCTTGTTTTGCATCCATAATTTCATCTTAACACAAATCATTAAACCTGATTGATATAATTTTTTATATCTCACAAACGCATTAATTGATATTTTTACAAGCACTTCAGACTGCAGAGCAAAACAGCTTGCAATGGCTATTCAGCCCGGGAAACTGAACTTGTCACCTGCTGCATAAAATGTTAATATGAAGCGGGATATAAAACGGAAGATTTTGTAAAATAAACCGTTTTCACTACATACTAACATGGAGGTGCTTTTGTTGAGTAAGAAAATTGAAACAATGGACGGTAATACCGCTGCGGCTTACATCGCTTACGCCCTTAGCGATGTAGCAGCTATTTACCCCATTACCCCTTCTTCACCGATGGCTGAGGTCTGTGACGAATGGGCCGCTTACGGACGCAAAAATATTTTTGGCCAAACTTTGCGCGTTGCTACCATGCAGTCGGAAGCTGGAGCAGCAGGAGCGGTGCACGGCTCATTAGTGACAGGAGCTTTAACCACCACATTTACTGCATCACAGGGTTTACTGTTAAAAATTCCAAACATGTATAAAATATCTGGAGAACTGCTTCCATCTGTTTTTCACGTTTCGGCCAGGGCCCTGTCGACCCACGCACTTTCGATTTTCGGCGACCATTCAGATGTGATGGCAGCCCGGCAAACAGGTTTTGCTTTACTTGCTTCAGGTTCTATCCAGGAAGTAATAGACCTGGGGTTGGCTGCTCACCTGTCCACCCTTAAAACCAGGGTGCCATTTTTGCATTTCTTTGACGGATTCCGTACATCTCACGAAGTTCAGAAAATTGAACTCATAGACTATGAAGATATTAAGAAGATGGTAGACTGGGATGCAATAAAGGCTTTTCGCGAGCGTGCCCTGAACCCGGAAAAACCACACCAGCGAGGAACGGCCCAGAACCCGGATATCTACTTCCAAAACCGTGAAGCTGCCAACAGCTATTACACGGAAACACCGGAACAGGTCGAGGCAGTAATGGAACAGATTTATGAACTGACCGGCCGTCGTTATAATCTCTTTGATTACTGCGGCGCCCCTGATGCAGAATCTGTTATCGTCTGCATGGGTTCAGCCAGCGAAACAGTGGAAGAAACGGTTAATTACCTGGTCAAGCAGGGAGAGAAGGTTGGCCTGGTCAAAGTTCGTCTTTACAGGCCATTTTCCAGGCAGCACTTTTTAGCAGCCCTGCCTGACAGCTGCAAGAAAATTGCCGTCCTGGACAGGACAAAAGAACCTGGCGCCCTTGGCGAACCTCTCTACCAGGATGTATGCACCGCCCTGATGGAAGTGCAGCAAACACCCCTGGTGATTGGCGGACGCTACGGGTTGGGTTCCAAGGAATTTAACCCCTGCATGGCGAAAGCCGTGTTCGACAACCTTAATTCAGAAAATCCGAAAAACCACTTTACTGTCGGCATAAACGACGATGTAACCCACACTTCACTTGCGGTACCAGAGTGCCTGCACACTTCGCCCGAGGGAACCTACCGGGCCAAGTTTTACGGGCTCGGGGCAGACGGAACTGTGGGTGCCAATAAAAACAGTATCATTATAATCGGCAATAACACTGACCAGTACGCCCAGGGCTACTTTGTCTACGACTCGAAAAAATCCGGGGGCATTACAGTTTCCCACCTGCGTTTTGGTCCCACCAAAATTCAGTCAACTTACCAGATCGATACGCCTGATTTCGTTGCCTGCCATAACCCTTCCTTTGTTACGCGCTACGATGTCCTGGAAGGGATCACGGATAACGGCGTTTTTCTGCTCAATTCCGACTGGAGTGTGGAAGAAATGGATGAACACCTTCCCGCTTCCATGAAACAGACTATTGCCCGCAAGAAACTAAAATTTTACAACATTGACGCTTTCCGGATTGCCGGAGAAATCGGGCTTGGAGGCAGGATAAATGTAATTATGCAGGCTGCATTTTTCAAGCTTTCAGAAGTAATTGAACCGGAACTGGCTTATAAAGAAATTGAAAAAATGATTGAAAAATCATACGGCAAAAAGGGTAAAGAGATTGTCGAGAAAAACGTATCGGCTATCTATAAGGCCCTTGAAGCTTTAGAGGATGTTAAATACCCCGAAAGTTGGACTGACTCTGACACCGGGGCTACCTTTGAACCCGAAGATGCACCTCAGTATGTTTGTGATACCATTTACCCGATGATAGAGCTTAAAGGCGATGATTTGCCGGTTAGCGCCTTTAAGCCCGATGGGACGGTTCCCACCGCTACAACCCGCTATGAGAAGCGGGGCATAGCCATAGCTGTTCCTGTCTGGATCCCGGAAAACTGTATCCAGTGTAACCAGTGCTCTTTCGTCTGCCCCCATGCAGCGATCAGGCCATATGTGGCGAAACCGGAAGACCTGAAAGATGCCCCGGAAAGCTTCGTTACTGTGGACGGTAGCGGCAAGGATATCAAGGGGCTGCAGTATCGCATCCAGGTTACTCCCCTTGACTGCACCGGCTGCGGCAACTGTGTAGATATCTGTCCGGCCAAGAAAAATGCCCTGGAAATGAAACCTCTCGATACGGTAGTTGAAGCAGAAGATGCCAATTTCCGCTTCGCTGAAAAACTGCCTGAACCCGATCTTGATATTGCAGCTCATACTGTGCGCGGCAGCCAGTTCCGTACACCGCTATTCGAGTTTTCAGGCGCCTGCGCCGGTTGTGGCGAAACACCATATGTTAAAGTTATAACCCAGCTATTCGGTAACAGGATGATCATTGCCAACGCCACCGGTTGTTCGTCTATCTACGGCGGCAACGCCCCCACAGTGCCTTACACCTTAGACAGCAGGGGACGCGGTCCGGCCTGGGCCAGCTCACTGTTCGAAGACAATGCTGAATTCGGTTACGGTTTTTCCCTTGCCGTTACCCAGCAGAGAGATAAACTTATCTCTCAAGTTAAAGAGCTCATGGATCAGGGCATCACAGATTCTTTGAAAAGCGCCCTGCAAAACTGGCTGGAGGTAAAAGATCAGGGTGAACCTTCCCTGGAAGCGGCAGATAAAGTGCGCGATCTGCTGGAAGTTGAAAAAGCAGCAGACAGCAATAAAGAACTGCTAAAAGAGATTAAGGAAAATTCAACCCTGCTGCCCAAACGTTCAATCTGGATATTCGGAGGAGACGGGTGGGCATACGATATCGGCTTCGGAGGGCTGGACCACGTTATCTCCACAGGAGCCGATGTTAATATCCTGGTGATGGATACCGAGGTTTATTCCAATACTGGCGGACAATCATCCAAGGCTACACCGACTGCGGCAATCGCAAAATTTGCTGCTGCCGGAAAAGAAATGCGCAAGAAGGATCTTGGTTTAATGGCCGTTACTTACGGCTATGTTTACGTAGCCATGGTCTCCATGGGCGCTAGTAAAAACCAGTTCATGAAAGCGCTGGTGGAAGCAGAAGCTTACCCCGGACCTTCAATTATTATTGCCTACTCTCCCTGCATTGCTCACGGCATCGACATGAGCAAGAGCCAGCGGGAAGGAAAACTGGCCGTCGAATCTGGTTACTGGCCGCTATACCGCTACAATCCGCTTTTGGCCAAAGAAGGCAAAAACCCGTTCATTTTAGATTCAGGTGAACCGAAAGAAGAGTTGCGTACTTTCATGATGAACGAAGTCCGCTTCCGCGCTTTGACCAAGGAATTCCCGGATCGGGCAGACGTTCTGTTTGCAAAAGCAGAAAAAGTGGCGAAAGAAAGGCTGGAAATGTATAAAAACCTGGCTGCAGCCCAGGCTGATTCAGACAAGTAGTGTATAAAAGGCAAAACATAATCTATTATGGGGATGCAGTTTAACTGCATCCCCTTTTCATCAAGGGACAAAGGGGACAGGGGGGCAAAGGGGACAAAGAGAAACGTCCCCTTGTCTCAAGAGAAACGTCCCCTTGTCTCCCCTGTTTTTTTGAAATATAAATCTTAGGCAAACTGAAGCAGGAATTATTATCACCTGTAGCAAAGTAAACAGTTAGGCAGCATACTTAACTGAGTATGGGAGCGTGATAGAATTTGAGAAAAACTTTTCTTCTGGATACCAGTGTTCTGCTTCAGTCACCAAATGCAGTGCTTGGTTTTCAGGATAACCTGGTTATACTTCCCGGATGTGTGCTCGAGGAACTTGATAATAAAAAGAAAGCGGATGATTATGAAATCCGGGCCAATGCCCGCTGGGTGGCCCGGTTTTTAGATCATTTGCGCGCCAGGGGCGAACTATATAATGGAGTCCCCCTACCCAACGGCGGTGAGCTGCGGGTTGAAATGAACAGTCTTGATAAAACTGAACTTCCTTCCTCCTGGCCCGGTGAAAAACGGGATAACCGTCTTTTGGCCGTGGCCAAAAACCTGCAAAATGACAACCAGCCTGTAATAATAATTACCAAGGATGTTTTCCTGCGTATTAAAGCAGATGTACTGGGCATTGAAGCCCAGGATTACCGCAATGAGCAGGTAGAATTTGATATAGAAGAACAGTACAGGGGATGGGAAGAAAGGCAAATAAAGGAAGAGTTGCTGGATCAGCTTTATAAATACAATCACATCCCGTGGGAAAAGGCTCCCTGCCCTACAAATAAGTTCTTTTTGCTTAGGTCGGAAGCCAATAACAAATCGGCTCTTGCCCGCTACCGGGACGGGAACATGGTTTTGCTAAATGATACACGACCCGATTTTTACGGCTTTAAGTTAAACCTGCTGCAAAAATATGCCCGGGAGGCGCTTCGGGATGATAACATCCCCATGGTTACCCTGATGGGCGCTACCGGCAGCGGCAAAACCCTTCTGGCCCTTGGAGTCGGCCTGGAAAAAATTCTGGACGAAAGCATATACCGCAGAATGTTAATCTGTCGCCCCAATGTAAGCATGGGTGAAGAGATCGGCTTTTTACCGGGAGATGAAAAGGACAAGATTGCCCCTTACATGAGACCAATTTACGATAACCTGGAGCAGCTTGTGGATTCTCATCCCGACAGGTACGAAAATGAAAGGGAACTGGATGGAAAAGTATCTTACCTTTTTGCTTCCAGGAAAATTGTCAGTGAGGCGATAGCCTACCTGCAGGGCCGATCTATAGTTGGCCAGTATATATTAATTGACGAAGCTCAAAACCTTACTCCCAAGCAGGCCAAAGGAATCATTACCCGGGCCGGTGAAGGAACAAAAATTGTCCTGGTGGGAGACCCTGAACAGATCAATAGCCCATTCCTTGATTCCAGGACAAATGGTTTATCCTGGGCAGTGGAAAAAATGAAAGACAGCCCGCTGCATGCTCATGTAACCCTCACCGAAACTAAACGCTCCAGCCTGGCCATGGAAGCAGCGCGGCTGATGAAATGATTTTATAGTTGAACAACTATCTCGTCCCTCTCCAGGCGGGGTCGGGGAGGAGGAGATTGCGCCGGGTAACCTACCGGCAGCACGGCTACTACCTTTAGTTCATCGGGCAGGTTTAACTGCTCGTGGATCTGGCCGGGATTGATCAATCGCACCCAGCAGCTGCCCAACCCCAGGGCTTCAGCCATTAGCGCCATCTGCTGCACCGCAATACCCAGATCGATATATGCATCAGGGGGAATCTTTACATCCTCCGGTTTATCAGGCATCTTAAACTGGCTAATGTAACCTGCTGCCTCCTCGCTGATTACATTAGATTGAACCAGTTCATCCATCCTTTTTTCAACCATACCTTTTGTATATGCTTTCTTATCAAGGCAGCAGATAAAAACAGCCGGCGCTTCTAAAACAAAAGGCTGGATTATACTGCCAGCAACCCTTGCTTTCTCAGCTTCAGTCTTTAGCAAAACAAATCTCCACGGTTGACGGTTTGTCCCTGATGGTGCAAGCCTTGCTGCTTCAATGATCTGTTCCAGATCTTCGTCCTTTACCGGCTTGCCCTCAAATTTTCTTATACTGCGCCTATCCTTCAATACCTCCTGGAAACTTTTTGTCACAATTATTCACCTCCGCTTTTTTTCTTGCGCTTTGATAACCACTTGGAAATGCGTCCCGGTTTTTTTTGAAAATCTAAACCTTTAAGTGCCTCCTGCGCCGCCTCATAGCCTCTCTTTATCAGTTCATCAACCTTACTGGTATCGTGAAATGGGATATCACCTAAATCTGGTTCTATCATGGTATCGGTATACTTTTGGGCCGGGAGATCTCGCTGGCGGCGGACAACATCGAAAGACTGAACCAGGATTTCAAAAATCGATTCCGGTTCTTTATCCAGCGGGATTTGGGCACCAACATTTACTGATATGATGTGATCAACATTTTTATCTTTCAGCAGGGCGGCAGGAAGGTTGTCCAACAGGCCGCCATCGACCAGCAGGTATTTATCTTTTTTTACGGGGGTAAATATACCCGGTATGGCACAGCTTGCCACTACGGCTTCGGCAACGGGCCCTTCATCCATGATTACTTCCTTTCCGCTTAACAGATCAACCGCGTTTACCAGGAGGGGTAATTCAAGATCATCAAAAGTAATATCACCTAAATACTCTTTTAACATTTTTAATAGCTTTTCTGAATTAATTAAACCTTTTTTTGGTAAAGAAAACTTCACCAGGCTTTTCCAGGACATACTTGAGGCTATATCAACTAACTCATCGGTAGTCTTACCGGAACAGTACAGGGAACCGACAATGCTTCCGGCGCTGGTTCCGGCAAGACAACATATTTTCGCGCCCTGCTCTTCCAGGTATTGCAAAACCCCGATGTGGGCAATGCCCCTGGCGGCTCCTCCGCTTAATGCGAGACCGATTCTCATTGATCCTGAACCTCCCCTGAAAATATCACAAGATCTGTTATTCTAGTTACTGGCGTTCATGTTATTAATGATCCGCAGGCCTTCAAGGGTTAATAGCGGATTAACCGTGCAGATTGTGTCTGACTCCCTGGCAATTAAAGAGGCAAAACCACCTGTAGCAATTACTTTCGGGTTTGCCTTGAATTCCTCCATAATCCTGCGAACAATACCATCAACCTGCCCGACATACCCGAATACTATCCCGGATTGCATACTGGCAATTGTATCTTTCCCAATCACCTTCTCCGGCCTGATTATTTCTACTCGCGGCAGCTTGGCCGCTCTCTCAAACAGGGCTTCAAGTGAGATGCCAATACCAGGAGCAATAACTCCACCCAGGTAATCACCGACTTCCGATACAGCACAAAAAGTAGTTGCTGTTCCAAAATCTACGATAATTAAGGGCCCACCGTATAAGCTGTAAGCTGCAACTGCATTAACAATACGATCAGCGCCCACTTCCCGTGGATTATCTGTTACAATATTTAAACCGGTTTTAATTCCCGGACTGATGATCAGGGGATCAATACAGAAGTATTTTTTGGCCATTCTTTCTAAAGAGTACATTAGAGGTGGAACAACAGATGATATGGCTATTGACTTAACATCGCTTAGCTTTAACCGGCTGTTGTGAAGAAGATTTTTAACAACCATTCCAAGCTCATCTTCCGTGCTGTCACGACGGGTAGCCAGTCTCCAATAAACCAGTATCTTCTCTTCTTTATATACGCCCAGCATTATATGGGTATTTCCTACATCAATAGCCAGGAACAATTCTATCACCTCTTTGATCATTTTTATAATATAATGTCGGAACTATGGCAAATACACTATAGCAGATTTAAGAATAGTAGGCAATTTGACCTTTCAGTGAAGATTGCATTACAATGCATAGAGTGACATCACGAGCGGCTTGAGGAGGAACTCTGAAAATGCTTTTAAAAAAAATTGGAGCAAAGAATTACTTTATGGCGCTGCTGATTCTTTTGGGAGCGAGCATTATTATTATAGTTCTTGCCTTTTTACTAACTGCCTTCGTCCCCGATGCACCGGGAAAAATACCTTACAGTTATGAGATAGCTTCCAGCTGTCAATTTGAACCCTGGGAGTTCGAGGTAAACAATTTATCTGTTTCATTCCCGGAAGGCGGTATCATCGTCAACATAAACCGGTCTAACAATTACCGCAGTGATCTTTTACTGGGTGAGGCTGTTTTTTCCCTGAATGGAAAAGAAATTAGACCGGAAGAGACTGGCGGACTATTTCTAATCCTGGAATACGCTTACTTCGATCAGCTTAGAGGAGATAATATATTTGTGCCGATCGAGGACCAACATCTACTTGCATATATTGAGGATGTTGTTGACAGGCAAACGGGCATCCCCACAATCTGGAGCGACACTGTACCGATGAATTTTCACAGGGACGAGGGGCTGGCCTATTTTTATTTTATCAACCCCGAGGGTGAACCGATTCTTCCGCCTGAAGGAAATTACTCATTTGTAACCCTGGCAGG
>SKWE01000093.1 GCA_007129055.1 Syntrophomonadaceae bacterium | reverse complement strand
GCCTTGAGATGCCAATTGCCATTATCGAAAAGAAACGGCCTGCCCCCAATAAAGCAGAGATTATGAATATAATTGGTGATGTGGAAAATAAAACGGCGATTTTCATAGATGATATGATTGACACTGCCGGAACTATAACCCTTGGCGCCGATGCCCTACTGGAAGAAGGCGCGAAAGAAGTATACGCCTGCTGCACCCACCCTGTTTTTTCCGGGCCTGCCATACAGCGTCTCAGTGATTCTAAAGTTAAAGAGGTCGTATATACGAACACAATACCGGTAGATAGGGGAATGCTCAAGGGAACGCGGGACTGTTTCAGGCCCTTATCTGTTGCTCCGTTGATTGGTGAAGCAGTAATTCGTATCCATAATAGGCGTTCTGTAAGCGAACTCTTTTAATTATGTTGATTTTCGCTGCTTCCTGCAGTATACTATTGCAGAAGGAGGCTGGAATGAATGGATAGAATGGAACTGGAAGTACAAACTCGTCCGTCCATGACCAAGGGAGAACTTAATCAAATGCGTAGTGATGATCTGGTCCCTGCCGTTATATACGGTAGAGGTGACGATACTTTACCCCTGGTGATAGACGGGCGAACTTTAAGACAGGTCTTATCAACAGGGGGCGGCAACGTTCTCCTGGACCTGAAGGTTAAATCGAAAGGAAAGAAAACCCTTCAGGAAACTGTGATGTTTAAGGACATCCAGAGAGATATGCTCGTTCAGGATCGGATCCTGCACGTGGACTTTATCCGCATTTCGATGACTGATAAGATTGAAGTTGCAGTTCACCTTAACTTTATCGGTGAACCGGAGGGAATTAGTGAGGGCGGAGTTCTCTCTCTCGTTACCCGCGTGGTTGATGTTAAATGTCTGCCGGGAGATATACCGGAACAATTTGATGTGGATATTTCTGCATTAAATATAGGCGATAATGTTACCGCAGAAAGCCTTGTCCTGGCGGAAGATATTGAACTGATTACACCGCCGGAAACTACTTTGGCGCAGGTCCTGGCCCCGATGGCTGAGGAAGAACTTGAGCCTGCAGTAGATGAAGAACTTGAAGAAGGTGAAGAAGCAGCTGCAGCTGAAGAAGGTGAAGAGGCTGAAGAAACTTCTGATTCCGAAGAAGAAAGTGAAGAAGAAGGCCAGTAATTTGTTTCTATCAGTAGCTTATTATTCGGATTTTCCAATTAACTTTAAACAATGCCCCTGAAAAAAGGGGCATTGTTGTTAAACGAGGAGTAATTGGGATACATAAGTATGTTGTAATTTTCAAGCTGGCTTTAACAGCTATCAAAGCAGCCGGAGAAAAATGATGAAATTAATCGTCGGTTTGGGCAACCCCGGTATTAAATATACCGGAACAAGGCACAACCTTGGGTTCCGGGTTGTTGATGCAATATCCCGCCGTATAGACAGCGGTGACCCTGAAAGCAAGCATAGAGCCTTGTATGCCATCACAGAATATGAAGGCCAATCGGTAATGCTGGCCCAACCCCTAACTTATATGAATCTCAGTGGCCGGGCGGTCCGGGAATTGATGGCCCATTATGATATATCCCTGGAAGGGATGCTTGTTATTTATGATGATCTTGATTTGCCCCCGGGGAAAATAAGGCTGCGTAAAAGTGGTGGCAGCGGAGGGCACAGGGGCATCCAATCGATCATTGATTCTTTGGGTACCACTGAATTCAGCCGCTTAAGAATAGGGGTGGGAAAACCGCCCCCATTTCTTGGAGGCGCTGATTATGTTTTGCAAAAAATTGGGCAACCCGACCTGGATTTAATCAATGAGACCCTGGAAAGAGCCGTTGATGCCGTGCTCTGCTTTTTAAGTGAAGGGATAGAGTCAGCCATGAATAAATATAATGCTGAAAGTTGATTGATTAATCTATACCTGGCTTTTTAAGCCCTTTTTGCAGGTGGTACCTCAGCGCTCTTGGGGTAATACCCAGCAGTTTGGCAGCCCTGGCCTGGTTGCCGTATGTATCTTCAATTGCTGCTTCAATGACTGCGGCTACCACGTGGTCTCTCCATTCGGACAAAGTGCTGCTAAAAGTTTCAAAGGGGAACCCATCGCGAAAGGTAATTGATTCCACCAGGGTTTGCTCAAACTGGGTTAACAGTTCATCAAGTCTTTCACCCTCTTTTAAAGTCCCGGAGAAATGTAATTTATTATTCCCTGCTTCTATTTCTGCCTTTCCCGGTTTTTCAGAAGCTATTTCTATTCGTATCCGATCTGGCAGGTCTTCCACTTCTATTTCGTTATTTTTGCTCAGAAGAAGAGCCTGGGCTACCGTGTTTGAAAGTTCCCTGATATTACCCGGCCAGGGGTGCTTTTTCATTAATAAAAGCGCTTCATCAGAGAACTTTTTAATGGGGATATCTTTGGCTGCCGATTCTTTTTCCAGGAAGTAATTAATAAACAGATCAATATCGTCCGGGCGCTCCCTCAGGGGTGGGATGCTCAATGAAGCCACATCGAGCCGGTAAAAAAGATCTTCCCGAAACTTTCCTTCAGCTACCTTAATGGCCAGGTTGGCATTTGTTGCTGTAATGATCCGGACATCTGCCTTGCACATTTCTTCTCCGCCAACCCTTAAAAATTCTCCTGTTTCAAGAACCCTTAACAACTTAATTTGAATCGCCGGGCTTGCAGAATCAATCTCATCTAAAAAGAGAGTGGCCTTATTTGCCTGTTCAAAGATCCCTTTTTTCTTATGCGTGGCGCCTGTAAATGATCCCTTTTCATGGCCGAACAGTTCGCTTTCCAACAGGGTTTCGGTGAAAGCTCCGCAGTTAAAGGCAAGAAAGGGGCGGTCGCTGCGGTGGCTGGCAGAATGAATATAGCGGGCTAAAACTTCCTTGCCTGTCCCGGTTTCACCCTGGATTAAGACGGTAATATTTTTCTTGGCAATTTTTTGCGCAGCTGATACTAACCGGACCATCTTCTGGCTTTTCCCAATCACAAACCCAAGATCTTTTTGAGCCAGGGACAACTTTTCTGTTTCTGCCTTAACATCAAGGGAGCGTTCCAGCAGCTCCTCCATTTCATCAATATCGACGAAAGGTTTTTCCACATAGTCAAAAGCGCCAAGCTGAATGGCTTCTACAGCCGACTTTACAGTAGAATAGCCGGTAATAATGATCACTTCACACCGGGGCTGGACTTGCTTAATCTCTTTTAAAATTTCCAGTCCGTTTGCATCGGGAAGTTTCAGGTCAACCAGGGCCGTTGAAAAACTGTGTTCTATTAGCTTTCTGGATGCCTCGGCTCCTGTATTAGCTGTCTCTACCCGGTAGCCTTTTTGCTTTAGAAGATAACTGAAGAAGTTACATACTTCCTGTTCGTCATCGACTATCAGGAAAACAGGCTGTTCTACCACCTTTATTGTCCTCCTCAATTTATTCTTCGCTGGCCTCATCTAAAGGTAGCTGAACTGGCAGGATCAGGCTAAAGGTGCTTCCTTCTCCTACAGTTGTATTAAGATCTATAAGGCCGCCATGGGCCTGGGCAATACCCAGGCTTACCGACAGTCCCAGGCCGGTTCCCTTGCCACTTTGCTTGGTTGTGTAAAAAGGATTAAAGATCTGGGATATGTGCTCCTGTTCAATACCATATCCGGTATCAGATATATCAACAATGGCATAGCTGCCGTCGGGGTGCTGCTTAGTCTGAATGGTTACGGTTCCTCTTGCGCCATTATTTTCATCTCTCATTTTTTCTTCCACCGCATCTTTAGCGTTAAGCAGCAGGTTTACAATAATTTGCTCCAGCCCATTGGCGCTCCCCGATAGGGTGGGCATGTTTTCATCCAGCTTAACGATTAAATCAATACTGCTTTTTTCTATCTGGTAAGCAGCGAGGGCCAGGGCGCTCTCTACCACTTTATTCAAATCTACTTCTTCAAAGGTAAATTCATCCTGCCTTGAAAAGGTGAGCAGGTTTTTAATTATCCTCTGGCAGCGTATTCCGCTGGTGTGAATGTCCTTAATTAACTGAAACTGGGGGTCATCCGGTGAAGTTTCACGCAGCAGAAGTTGTGAGTTCCCAACTATGGCGGTAAGCGGGCTGTTCAGTTCATGGGCAACCCCCGCTGACATTTCTCCCATTGATACCAGCTTGATCGAGTCAACCAGGCGGGTTACATCCTTGGCGTAATATGTGACCCCGTAAGGTTGATTATCTTCGGTGAAAGCAGGGTAGGCAAAAAT
>SKWE01000029.1 GCA_007129055.1 Syntrophomonadaceae bacterium | reverse complement strand
CAAGTTCATCGCAGAATTTATTAAAACCCTCTGTCCGTTTTTCAATAAATTCAAGATCGTGGAGATTTTCAGCAACTATTACATTGGCGATGGCGTTTACCAGGGCAACAGCGGTGCCAGATTTATAGAGTAAATTGCTTGTGGCAACATCTCCAAGGTCCGTATCAAGGGTGTTGGCTACAACAAGCTTCGCTCCCTTTCTGACTGCTTCACGAACCCTGTAGCTGAGTACAGGGTGGGTATCATCGGGGTCAGCTTCAATTACCAGTACTGCATCTGTTTTACTAAGTTCTTCAATACTATTGGTCATGGCTGCGCTGCCAAAAGCCTTCATCAATCCGTCAACGGAAGGCGCATGACAATGCCTGGTATAACTGTCAATATTATTGGTGCCAAGTGAATGGAAAAGCTTTTGAAAAAGGAAACTTTCTTCATTGCTTACCTTGGGAGAGCAGAGGCCCATCAGGGCATGAGCACCATAACGCTTCATCGCTTCTTCAAGGTTATCAACTATATAGCCAAGAGCTTCTTCCCAGCTCACTTTTACGAATACACCGTTTGATTTAATTAAAGGGGTGGTCAGTCGATCGCCGCTCTGCAGGTAATCCCATCCGAATTTGCCCCGCACACAGAGATGACCGCGGTTAACCGTTTCTTCCTTCACCGCTGAAACCCCTATAACCTTATTATCTTTCACATGCAGGTTTATGTTGCAGCCTATGCTGCAGTAGGGACAGACAGCTTTAACCTGTTCAACTTCCCAGGGACGGCCTTTGCCTGTTGCTGATTTTGGTATTAAAGCACCTACCGGGCAGCTATCGATGCACATTCCACAAAAAACGCAGCTGGACTCTTCTATTGAATCCTCGAAGGCCGGGCCAACATTTGAAACAAAGCCGCGCCTGGTAAAGTCTATAGCTCCTGCACCAACAACTTCCTGGCATTTTCCGACACAGATACCGCATAAAATGCATTTGTTCATATCACGCACGAAAAATGCATTGGTATCGTCGAGTGGCAGTTCCTTTCTTTCACCGGAAAATTCACTGTCGGCTACTCCGTAGCGGTAACAGTAATCCTGCAGACGGCAGTCACCGGTTTTTTCGCAGGTGATACAGACCAGGGGGTGATTGGCAACCAAAAGATTAAGGATTCCTTTCCGGGCATTTACAACACGCCCGGATTCTGTAAGGATTTTCATACCCGGTGCAACAGGCGCTACACATGAAGCAACAAGGGCACGGGCATTCTCCACTTCTACAACACAGATCCTGCATGCACCGTTAGGAGCAAGCTCCGGATCATGGCAAAGGGTAGGGATATCTATTCCAAGTATTCGTGCAGCCTGTAAAATAGTTGTTCCGGGTTCAACTGAAATATCCTGACCATTGATATTTATATTAATTGCTGACATCGGCTTCCCTCCCCTGGGGAACTACCAGGATGCAATCCTGGCGACACTTTTCAACACAGCTTCCGCAGCGGGTGCATAAATCCTGTTCAATTTCATGCGGTTCTTTTTTTTCACCCTTAATTGCATCTACAGGGCAAACCCGGGCACAGGCAGTGCAGCCTGTGCATTTTTCCTGGTCGATCCGGTATGTGAACAGTTCCTTGCAAATACCGGCCCTGCAGAATTTATCAGTAATGTGCTCTTCATATTCTTCGCGGAAATAGCGGATTGTACTTAACACAGGGTTAGGGCAGGTTTGCCCCAGGCCGCAGAGAGAGCTATCCTTGATGCTGGCAGCCAGACTGTCGAGGGTATCCAGATCTTCAGGTACCCCTGCTCCTTCGCTGATCCTGTCCAATATTTCCAGCATTCTTTTGGTGCCTTCGCGGCAGGGAGTACACTTGCCACAGGATTCCTTCTGGGTAAAGCTGAGGAAGTAACGTGCCAGGTCGACCATGCAGGTACCTTCATCCATGACGACCAGTCCGCCGGAGCCCATAATAGCCCCTGCTTTATTAAGAGAATCATAGTCTATTGGCAGATCGATCTGTTCGGCCGGTATGCAGCCTCCTGAAGGCCCTCCTGCCTGAACAGCTTTAAATTCTTTGCCGCGCTTTATTCCCCCGCCGACATCATAAATTATTTCCCTGATCGTTATCCCCATCGGCACTTCACAAAGCCCCGTGTTGCGAACTTTGCCGGCCAGGGCAAAAACCTTGGTGCCTTTGCTTCCCTCGGTACCGATAGCAGCAAATTCAAGAACGCCGCCTTCTTTGACAATTAAAGGCACATTAGCAAATGTTTCTACATTATTGATTGTGGTGGGCTTTCCAAACAGGCCTGACTGGGCAGGAAAAGGCGGACGGGGGCGCGGCATTCCTCTTTTGCCCTCAATTGAACCCAAAAGGGCAGTTTCTTCTCCGCAGACAAATGCGCCGGCGCCTTCTTTAATATTCATTTTGAAATTAAAATCATATCCTAGAATATTTTTTCCAAGCAGCCCGTATTCCTCAGCCTGCCTGATGGCAATTTTTAAACGCGATATAGCCAGGGGATATTCAGCCCGGCAGTAAATATAACCTTCATCCGCTCCAATTGCCCGGCCACAGATCAACATACCTTCTAAAATAGCATGCGGATCGCCCTCCAGGATTGAACGGTCCATGAAGGCCCCGGGGTCGCCTTCATCGGCATTACAGACCACGTATTTTTTCGGCCCGGGGGCTTTATTGGTAAATTCCCATTTCAGGCCTGTAGAAAATCCTGCGCCGCCACGGCCGCGAAGGCCGGCCTCTTTTACCTCTTCACATATGGCAAGCGGTTCCATTGACAGGGCACGGGTAAAAGCCCTGTAACCACCACGCATAATGTATTCATCAATACTTTCCGGGTCTATAATTCCACTGGTTCGCAGCACATTGAACTTGTGCTTGGCATAAAAGGGTATTGTATCGTAGAAACGGGCAGGCACAACAACATCGGGCCCCTTATATAGAAGCCGTTCAACAATTTCACCCTCCAGGAGGTGTTTTTCCACCAATTCAGCCATATCTTTCGGTTTCAGGCGGCAGTAAAATACCTCGTCCGGATAAACAACAATGATCGGCCCCACTTCGCAAAAACCCGGGCAGCCACCCATCACCAAACGGTACTTATCGCGTATTCCATGCTTTTCCAGTTCTTCGACCAGCGCTTCTTCCACCAGGTTAGAACCGGATGAAAGGCAGCCCGTGGCACCGCAAATCATGAGGTGTTTTTCATACAAAGGTAAAATTACCTCCCTTTAAACGAGATATAAGTTTTAACAAATAATAAATTGATCATTTAGCGCTACTTCATCAATTATTGCCTTACGCCTGGCGCTGCATGATGAACTTTCGTGGCAAACCGGGCCTTCAATGCAGCACTTAACAAAATCTTTACAGGGGTTATCTTTAGTATGGGTACATTTTTCACAGCAATGATCAATAAATTTTTTCATGTGCACCATCCTGCCTTTTAGCTATATTTTTCAAGAATTTTTTCGATCCCGTCCGGAGAAAGCCGGCCGTGTGGATCATCATTGATCATTATAACGGGAGCTAATGCGCAGGCACCGATACAGGCAACCTCTTCAAGGGTAAACCTTAAATCATCAGTGGTTTCTCCACTTTCAACTCCCAGGATTTCCTCTATTCTTCCTGATATTTTGGGACTGCCCTGAATATGGCAGGCAGTTCCCTTACAAACCCGGATAATATAACGGCCACGGGGTTTCATCTTAAACTGGGCGTAAAAAGTAGCCACCCCGTATAGACGGCTTAGAGGGATACGCATTCTGCGTGAAACCTGTTCCATGGCCGGGCGGGGAAGGTAACCAAAGTGATCCTGCACTTTTTGCAGGACCGGTATTACCATCTCTTTTCTGCCAAGGTAGGGTTCGATTATCGCATCTAATTCGCTTAAATCTATTTCCGGTAATACTGTTTCAACTTCTACGCACATGGACATACCTCCCGCTGGTTCACTCCTGATAATATTATTCTTTTCTAGGCTGCAATCCTGCTAACCTGGTAAAAAGTTTGCTATGCTATAATTTTTTTCGGAGCAAAATTTACGCCATCTGCTGCTACAAATGTGTAGCGAATACCGTTTCTTTCACCCTGGAATATATAATCCCGACCGTTGTCATGGATATGGCCAAAAAGACATATTTCAACCCCGTATTTTTCCATTAAAGTTGTAAAGTCACTGGACTGTCCCTGCCGGTTGAAAGGGGGGAAATGCAGTGCTGCAATAAT
>SKWE01000088.1 GCA_007129055.1 Syntrophomonadaceae bacterium | reverse complement strand
CTTTTTTCCGGAGAGCAGCCTATTGCGGTCAAAAACTGCGGGTTCACCGGCCTGTTGAAAGCAGCCAGCTCGCAGTAGCAGATATGTCCCGCAATTGAATCGTACTCATTCCAGAATGCACATTTGTCTGTCATTGTAATTACCTCCCTTCTTTTTTATCTTCCTGCTATACACTATTGCAAGCGGCGTGCCAACTTTGCTTATATCTGCTAAATATATATTAAACAATAAATTATAGAAGTAGATTAGAACTGATTTGGTTAATCGTGCTAAGTAACTGTGATAAGGACAAGCCTGTTGACGAAAACTAAAGCGAGCATTAGTTTTGCCAACAGGTTTACTTGTACCAGAAATCTGTTTCGGCTAAGTAGTTTATTCATAATAAATACCAGCCAGGTAAAAGAAGTGACGCAAATGGGTAACACCACTGACCACGGCAGGGAACACTGCGGCATCCAAAGCAACCTATTTGACGCACATATACGGGAAAGTTATAATTTAGGGCATACAAGCACGGGGGGTATCGGGTGATTCCCCTCTTTTGCGGTGTACGTGACTAATACAGATTTAGTGGAGGATAATATTGCTTAACAGACTGATTGATAAATGGGCTGATGAAGATGTTTTTCTCGAAACAATCGGGGAAATAAAAAGTAATAATACCCTGCGCACTCTGATCAGCGGAATGGATGGCACACCCCGGTCCTATTTTTCGGCTGCCCTGGCCCATTATTCTGGCAGGCAGGCCCTGGTAGTAGCTTCCGACCATGTAAAGGCGGAAAAAATATACACAGGTCTTAGTTATTTTTACCCGGGACAGGTTAACCTGCTTCCAGCCAGGGAACTATTCGTTGGTAGTGAACTTTATTCCCGCAGTGAAGAGCAGCAGCACACCAGGCTGCGCTTTTTAAGCAGCCTGCTAAATAATAAACAAGAAATATGGGTTGCTCCTGCAGCTGCCCTGATGTCAAGGATACTGCCGCCTAACCTGTGGCTGCAAGCAAGTCTCGACCTGCAGGTAGGGAACAAACTGGAAAGAGAGCTACTGGTGGAACAGTTGGCAGCATCGGGCTACGAACGAGAAAGCCTGACGGAGGTTAAAGGAAAATTCAGTGTCCGTGGCGATATTGTTGACATCTACCCACCCGACCTTGAAAAGCCCCTCAGGGTTGAATTTTTTGATAATGTAATTGAATCAATCCGCACTTTTAATTCGCATGACCAGCGTTCAAAAGAAAAGGTGCAGAAGGTTAATATTATACCGGCCCGGGAACTGTTTTTAGGTGATCGGCTTTTCCAGGTTGGAGAAAAAAAGATCAGGAATAGTCTTGAACAGGCGCTTGATAGGTTGACCAGGCGCAGAGAAAAAGAGACGACCGATAAGCTGCGGCAGCAAATCGAGAGACATCTTCAGCTGCTTCCTCAACCGGAAGGCTTAGATAACCTTTCCTCTTATTTTGCTTATTTTTATGGGCAGGGGGCATCATTTGCAGATTACTTTTCTCCCGGCTCACTGCTAATCATAGAAGAGCCGGCAGCTTTTACAGCCTGTATGGAAGATTTGGCCAGACAGTATAGCGAATATTTAAGCAGCATGGTGGTAGCGGGCGAACTTTTACTACCTCCGGGAGAACCGCTGTGGGAACCGGAACAGCTTATTGACAGGGTTAAATGCCCGGTAGTCGGTTTAAGCCTGTTCCCTGAAAAAGAGATTACTTTTAAATTCCATAATTCCCGTGCCCTGGAGGCAAAAAATGTTCCTTTCTACCATGGCCAGCGTGAACTGTTTAAGGCGGACTACCAAACCTGGTTGGCGGATAATTATGAAGTATACCTGGTAGCTGATCATGAAGAGCGGGCAAAAGGGCTGCTGCAGTTCATTGATGATTCCCAGTCTGGGGAAGATAAAATGCCCACCATAATGGAAGGAAGCCTGGATGAGGGTTTTACCATCCCTGCAATTAAGCTTGCCCTGGTTACTGAACGCAACCTGCTGCCGCTGCGTAAAAAGAAAAGGCGAATCAGGCAGCGGGAAGGTATCCGCCTTAGTGATTACAGGGAACTGGCAATAGGTGATTATGTAGTTCATGAACAACATGGAATCGGACGTTATGGCGGGCTAAACACCCTTGAAGTGGGAGGGAATAAACGCGACTACCTGTTTTTAAAATACAGGGGTACAGATAAACTCTATATCCCGGTTGAACAGGTTGGGTTGATCCAAAAGTATTCGTCCGGAGAAAGCCCGGCACCCCGCCTCCACAGCCTGGGGGGTGGCGAATGGCAAAATCTGAAGAAAAAAGTTAGCCGTTCGGTAGAAGAACTGGCCAGGGATTTACTGGCGCTTTACGCTGCCAGGCAGGCTGTTGAAGGATACAGGTTTGGCCCGGATCATCCGTGGCAGGCAGAATTTGAAGCACAGTTCCCCTTTGAAGAAACACCGGATCAGTTGAAGGCGATCGAGGATGTTAAAAAAGATCTTGAGCAGCAGCACCCCATGGATCGCCTGCTCTGCGGGGATGTGGGTTATGGTAAAACCGAAGTGGCGATGCGTGCTGCTTTCAAAGCGGCCATGGAGGGAAAACAGACTGCCCTGCTGGTTCCTACTACCATCCTGGCCCAGCAGCATTTCAGAACGTTTAGTGAAAGATTCAGCGGTTTCCCGGTCAGGGTAGCCCAGTTAAGCAGGTTTGTAAGCGCTTCTAAGCAAAAAGAGATTATAGAAGGCCTGGCTATAGGAAGAATTGATATTATTATTGGCACCCACCGTTTACTTTCAGGGGATGTGCGGTTCCATGATCTTGGCCTGCTGGTCGTTGACGAAGAGCATCGTTTCGGGGTTAAACAAAAAGAAAAAATGAAACGTCTGCGGCTGGAGGTCGATACCCTGGCCATGACTGCCACCCCAATACCGAGAACACTTTACCTCTCACTTTCAGGCGGCCGGGATTTCAGCATCATCGATACTCCACCCGAGGATCGTTATCCAATCCAAACTTACGTCCTGGAATATTCGGAGACGCTTGTCCGGGAAGCAATTCAAAGGGAGCTAAGCCGCGAGGGCCAGATATTCATTGTATATAACAGGGTAGAGAGTATAGACCGTTATGCGGAAAAAATTCGCAACCTTTTCCCCCAGGCCTCTATAGCAGTTGGGCACGGACAAATGCCGGAAAGATCCCTGGAAAAGATAATGGCCGGTTTTCAGGAAGGGCTTTACCAGATCCTGGTCAGCACAACAATTATTGAATCAGGGCTTGATATTCCGAATGTAAATACACTTATTATCTGTGATGCCGATCGTTTTGGCCTGGCCCAGCTATACCAGATAAGAGGCAGGGTAGGCCGTTCTAACCGCATAGCTTATGCTTACTTTACCTATCGTAAAGACAGGATTATATCGGAGACCGCAAAGAAAAGATTGAGAGCTGTCAAAGAGCTAACTGAGCTGGGCTCGGGGTTCAAACTGGCCCTGCGCGACCTGGAAATCAGGGGTGCAGGAAATATTTTAGGTGCCGAACAGCATGGGTTTATTGCCGCTGTTGGCTTTGATATGTATACCAGGCTGCTTGAAGAAGCTGTTGCCCGCCTGAAGAATGAAAAAAGGCCGATCCTGGTCAATCCCCGCCTGGAATTAAACCAGGATGCATATATACCTGCTTCATACATAGCTGCCCAGGATCAGAAAGTTGATTTTTACCAGCGCATCTATGGTGCTGTGAATAAGGCAGAACTGGAAGAAATCGGTGAGGAGCTGATCGACCGTTACGGTCCGTTACCGTTAACGGTGCAGAGGCTTATAAAAGTGGCAGACTTGAGGAGTAGGGCTATAAGGCTTGGTATAGAATATATAGGGCTGCAGAATAAGAATATCCTGATCCAGTGGCATCCTAAATTCAGGCTTTCTAAAACCGGGAAACATTCTACGAGGGGTTTTGAGAATAAAGAAATTCTGGTTACTTCGCAGAAACCGCTGATGCTTAAAATTAAAGATGCAGCTAATTCTAAATTCCTGCTTGAAGATTTGGGACTTTTTCTTGAGCCATTTGAAGAAGAGGCTAATGTTGAAGCAGGAAGCTTGTAGCTTTCTGCCGGTAGCTGTTACCGGGTATACTTGTTATAATGGAATATCCTTACTAACCTGTAAGCGGTAGAGAAGAATGTAGAAAGAATTGTCTAACAGCAATGCAGCATTTATCAGGGGAGCTACAATTTTAGCGGCAACAGGTATAGCTGCCCGTGT
>SKWE01000054.1 GCA_007129055.1 Syntrophomonadaceae bacterium | reverse complement strand
TTTTATTTTCCGAGCCTAAACTGTCTATTAGATCCTGCCCCTGTTCGATTGGAACCAGGCGGTCATGTTCTCCGTGAATAACCAGTGCCGGCAGTTCTATAGCAGAGGCTAATTTTTTATACTGTTCCTCGATTGGAGAAAGATCGCCTGGAGCTGGAAGCCCTAAATGGCGAACCAAACCGGCAATGCTAATAAACCCACTTTCAATGATTAGCCCTTTTATTTTAAGCGGGTAGCGTGATGCAAGCTCAAGGGCTGATACGCTTCCCATTGAGCGCCCCATTACAAACCAGCTGCTGTTTTCGCCATCAGCCAGCATTTTTTCATAAAGAAAGTTGAAAATTGTGTCTGCATCGATAATCATATTTTTGAATCCCGGGTTTCCACCACTGGCACCGTAACCGCGGTAATCAACCACCAGCAAATTCAAACCCCGGTTAGTATATAGGGGAGCAATACCATCATAATCACTTACCACTTCACCGTTACCATGAAAGTATAAAATCCAGGGCATTTTATCATCGCCCCTGTAAGCCCTGCAGACTATTTTTACACCTTCATCAACTTGCACTTCAATATCCATAGCCCCGTCTGGGGGTTTGCTGTGCTGACGGCGGGGATAAAATAGAAATGATAACAGGGGTGAATTATCAATTTTCGTGTAAAGATCAGTCATTTTTCAACCATACCTCACTAACTATGATTCAGGGTTGCATAATTCTTAACAGACCATTTTGGCACCATTTAAATCGCTGCCTCAATAACCTTGCAATTATTTTCAAAAAGCTTTGTGGCTTCGTCCATTATTGCTTTTACTTCATTTTCAAATTCCTCAACCACTTTTTTATCGGATAACATCCCCAGGTTAATCCGCACATTATAGCAGGCTCCGACTACCCCGGAGTAAGCTTGCAGGTTGGCTACACCCAGGTCTGTTATAGCCGAGGGGTTGCCTTTTGCCGCCACTTCTTCAACCAGGGATAAAATCCTTAAACCGCCCCTGGCTGTAAGCAGGGGCACTTCGGCAGCATTTTTACCTGCTGCCTGGATAGCCTCGCTGCGATTCTGCTTGTTTTCCGGACTGTCCTTGGGCAGACGGTAGGCTTCCATTACCTGGTTAAAAGCCAGGGTATCTTCATCTATCGCATCAACAAGTTTTATTTTCAGGTATCTTGCTTCTTCACCTGCAGTTTGCAGCATATCTACGGCATCTCCAAGTTTATCCCTGTTTTGGCTCAGGTTGCAGTACATTGATAGCAGTCCGGCAGCCTGCGCTCCGGCCAGGGCGGCAACGCTTCCCCCGCCCGGGGCGGGTGAAGATGACGCCACTTCTCTTACAAATTCTTCAACAGTCAACTCTTTAAGCATTTTATAAATAATCTCCTTGTATTAATTTCTTTTTCATTATAACAAGTAATTACAGATCAGGCCAATTCTTCTCTTTTCATCGCGCCGGAAGCGATATCCCTGATAGCCTTTTCGACTTCTTCAGGCAGGGGAGCCACTTCATGCCACTGCAAAATTTCTTTTAGCAGATCATTTGCCCCATCTGCAAAGCACTTCGACCCCGCAGCTTCCCAGTTTTGATAGTTGTTTCGGTTAAACATCCTGGTAAAATGCATCTGGCTGCGGAAATGATCCATAGTATGCTGTTCGGTTAAAAAGTGCCCCCCCGGTCCTACTTTTTCAATTATGTCCAGGGCAAGCGTTTCCGGGGTTATTTCAAGCCCTTTAGTTAGAAATTTAACTGCTCCTACCCCTTCATTGCAAAGCACAAGGTATTCAAGGCTATAGGTAAGGCCAATCCCGATATAACCGAGATCATGAATCAGATTGCCGCCAACCAGGGCCGTCATCAGTAGGTTAAAACCTCCCTCCATTGCTGCCTGCTGATCAAAACACTGGGAATCTGTACAGCCGGCAACAGTAAAGGAAGGTAGATTGTAGAAATGCGAAAGCTGAACCAGTGAGACCGCTCCTAACATACCCTGCGGATCACCGTAAGAACAAACAGTTGTAATCATGTTCAAAGGCGGTGTTCCTCCTCCATAAATGAAGGGTGCCCCTTTTGATTTAAGCTGATGGATAACCAGGCCAGATAATATTTCTGCATTTGCTATAACCAGCGCTCCCGCCGTTGTCACAGGGCCTGTTGCCCCGCACATTACTGCCGGTGCATAAACCAGCGGTATCCAGTTTTCAGCAGCAGTTAGCAGCTTTTCTAACCCAGCCCTGGAATGAACGAGCGGCGATATCGGCTCTGAGTAATGCATAATATATGGTTTTTCCGCCAGGGCTTTTTTATTGCCCCTGACCAGGGAAGCCATTTCGATTATATCAAGCAGCCCCTGGCGGTCGTGGGCGTCAAAAATAATCGGTTTGGTAGAATTAAGGGTCATGGCTTCAAAGTGGTGACGATCAGACCTGATTTCGGGAACATCGGAAGCCCGGGCCATAGACATTACAAAGTCAATATTTTCAAGAGCATCAGCTATTATGGTGGCGTTGATCGTATCCTGCTTGACAGACTTTCTCCTGTTACCCGTTTCGATATCAATTATGTACGGAGTATCCGAACCGGTTCCATAATAGATTTTGCCTTTTTCCAAAGTCATCGCCCTGCTGCCCTGGCGATCATAAATTGCTATTTTACAGGGAGCCGTATTAAGCGCCTGTTGGACCATCCAGGTTGGAATCTTAACCAGTTCATCTGTCACTCTTGCACCTGCATCTTGTAGCAACTGCAGCGCTTCAGGTTCACATATTTTTACGCCTACATGTTCCAGGATATCGAGAGTGGCCAGGTGCAATTGATCCATCTGGTCGGTAGTTAAGTTTAGCAGCCCCATCCGCTTAAGAAAATAGTTATTGACCATTATTATGCCTCCTATGCCTGCCGGTAATTGTCACGTACAGAAACTATTTCTACTACTTCAGCAATTACTGCAGCGGGCAGCTGTTCCGGGATATGTGATTCTAAAATAGTTTTTATCCTTTCATTGGCAGCCACACCAAATGTTTTTGCTCCGTCCATTTTCCATGAATCGTAGTTCTTCCGATTCAGTGTATTAGGAAAATACATCTCTTCCTTAAAATGCTTCATGGTATGCTCTTCGGCAAGGTAATGCCCGCCAGGGCCTACCTTTTCAATCAGGTCAAGAGCCAGGCTTTCATCATTGATATTAATTCCGCGCAAGAGCTGTTTTACGGCACCCACTGCCTCATCGCACAATAAAAGGTGCTCCAGGCAGGATGTCATACCTACCCCCATGTAACCGAGGTTATGAATCAGGTTTCCGCCGGCCAGGCCGGCTACCACCAGGTTAAATCCGGCTTCCATTCCCGCCTGCTGGTCAAAGACCTGGGCATCGGTACAGCCGGCAGTGGTGAAAGAGGGCAGCCTGTAATACTGTGAAAGCCTGACCAGTGATATACAGCCCAAGTCTCTTTCCGGCCCACCGTATGAACAGATTGATGTTCCCATATGCATGGGGGGTATACCACCGCCATAGATAAATGGTGCGCCCCTGCGCTTTAGCTGATGAATGACCAGCCCTGAAAGTATTTCAGCATTGGCCACAACAAGAGCGCCGGCAACTGTTACGGGCGCCGTTGCTCCGAGCATGGGGGTCGTGGCATAAATCAGGGGTACCCTTTTTTCTGCGCAGGTTAAAAGCTTTTCAAGCGCATCTTTTGAGTGAACCAGCGGTGATGTTGGTTCCGCATAGAGCGCCAGGCTGGGCCTGGCTTTCAGCGCTTTCTCGCTTCCCGCTGCTCTTTCGGCTATCTTGATAATACATTCCAGGTTCTGCCTGTTGTAGCAGGTGAACAGAATGGGCTTAACACTGTTCAGGCGCATCGCCTCAAATTGGTGAATGTCTGACGTGTCAACGGGAACATCGCTGATCAGGCCTAAGGACATCAGGAAATCAACATTTTCCAGGGCATCTACCAGCCTGGCGTTATTGCAGACATCTTCTTTTACCACTTTGCGGCGTTCCCCGTTATTTATATCAATAGTGAAAGGCACCTCTGAACCGGTGCCATAATATATTTTTCCTCTTTCCATGATCACGGCGCTCTCACCGCTGCGCATAGAAAGCGATACAACCTTTGGCGCACTGGCCAGGGCATCCTGAACCATTGAAGCAGGAATTCTAACCAGCTCCCCTTCTACCTCTGCACCGGCAGCCGATAACAGGCTTAATGATTCCGGTTCAAAAACTTTTACCCCCACCCTTTCCAGGATATG
>SKWE01000052.1 GCA_007129055.1 Syntrophomonadaceae bacterium | reverse complement strand
TGGAAAAAGCGCGGTAAAAACCTTCCTGACTATATATTTCCACACTGTTCAGCCACAACCGCAAACCTGAATATTGCCAGTAACGGCTATCGTCGTTAATATAGGAAACGGCAGGAATTGCAATTAGCTCTTCTGTCAAAAGGGTAATTCCCGATCCTTCACCGTAATGTTCCCTGGCAACCACTATCCAGACAACAGGCTTTTTTATATCTCCTGCACGAAATGTATAATCATCACCGGTTCTATATTCCCACTGCCATGATTTATCTACGACCCTGGAGCCATAATCCAGTTCGGCAAGGGTTTTAGTTTCTGATGCCTCTGCTTTAGAAATATAAAACAAACTGGAAGCCATAGGATTGCAAAATCCGGTGATGTAAAATATGGCCAAGAATAATAAGGTTACCCCTGTTATTTTGATTGTCATTTTAAAATAGTTCACCGGACCTACCCTCACCAAGGTTATTTAGATATTCTCTCTCTGATATTCAGTATATCATGCAGCTTCATTTTGACAAATCTTTAGTTTTGCTTTTCCTAGCGTAAAAACAAACGCTATAAAGAAGGCAATAGTTCCACTGATAAATGGCAGCATCAGGTTAATGTCAAAAACCGTGCCGCCCCATAGCGGCCCCGCTATCCTGCCAAGGCTCATGTAAGCTTCTGCAAAGCCCATCGACTTACCCTGGCTGCCCTCAGTATGCTTAGAGATGAACGCAAGCGCAGATGGTTTTAACAGCGAATTTAAGAGGATGAAAAAGCTCATGGAAAGCATAAGGGTTATGTAAGATGCTGACATCAACAAAAGGGCAAAACCGATTGAACAGCCGAAGAAGGCAATTGATATTACCCTAACTTCACCAAATCTTCTGGTAAGGGGGCCGACAATTAAGCCCTGGGCAAGCGCATACATCAGGGCCATAGCCATTAAGAATGTTCCAACCTGTTCGGGGCCATAATCAAACCTGGCTATCGCATACAGGCCAAATACACTAGAGAATACGGTCTGGCCGAAAATCGCTATGAAAGCAGTAAAAAGGCCAAACCCGATCGGTGCAAATATCATTTGCCAGGTTCCTTTGAACTGAAGAAATTTGATTTCAGCATTATCTACCCTGTCAGACTTAGCAAGGGACTCGGGTAAACCAACCAGTATAATTAAAAATGTAAGCGCGCAAAATGCTGAAGCAACGAAAAATGGGGTGGTAAGTGTATTTGCAGCCAGCAGTCCACCTAGTCCAGGCCCAAGCACAACCCCTATGCCAATGGCTCCACCGATTTTACCCATCGCCCCGCCCCTGTCATCTTTCGATGTGCTATCCGCAGCATAAGCCTGGGCAGCAGGGAGAGCCGCCGATGACATAATTCCTGACAGAAGTTGGGCTGCATATAGCATCCAGAGCTGTGTTGATAAAGCAAAAAGTATCATTGCTGTGCCAAGCCCCACCATGCCGATCAATAACATCGGTTTTCTGCCGTATTTATCGGATAAGCTTCCCCAGACCGGGGCAAAGATAAGCTGCATAATTCCGTAACAGGCAATTAACAAGCCGTAATGAACACCCCGTCCTCCCATGCTGTCAAGGTAGAATGGCAGCACAGGCATCGCGATTCCATATCCCATCATTAATACGATCAAACTGATGATTAAAATAAACATATTTTTATTATTCATTCTTAACACCCCCAGGTGATATTTTATTCCCGCGCCTTCGCCGTGCAGCGAAGGCGCGGGATTACATTTTTTGTGGTGTAAAACAGGGCCAGTGCAAGCTAAAGTCAATTAATCCAGCAATTCCACCTGTCCGGTTTCACCGTTAACCCGCACTTTCTGGCCATCCCTGATCAGATTTGTAGCTTCCCCTACGCCAACTACAGCAGGCACACCGTATTCCCTGGCTACAACCGCTCCATGTGAAATGGGTCCACCGGTTTCCATAACTATTGCCCCAAGATTGAGGAACAACGGCGTCCAGGCCGGGTTTGTTCCCCTGGTTATCAATACATCACCTTTTTCAATTCTTGTGCTTTCATCCGGCGAAAAGAGAACCCTGGCTATCCCTTCATAGACTCCTGCAGAAACCGGGGTGCCTGTCAGGGCACCATCTATTTTTTCTGCTGCGGCAAAGATGCTTTCTCCCGTGCTGCTGAGCAGGCGCGGCGCGTTCATATTCATATACCTGTTGTAAGCTTCTTTATTTTCGGTTACCTTATCCTGAAGCTTCTCATTTCCGTAAAGATACCTGTAATCGAGGTAAAATACATCTGCCGGGTCATCGATCATACCCCTGGTTTTTAATTCTTCACCAACACTGATTAAGAGCCTGCGTGCCATATGATAAATCTTGGTCATGCAGAACTTGGATTCTTCCCTTAAGCCAAATATTTCACGGTAGTTTCTTAACAACCTCTCCACTTTTCCTGCCAACCTCTTCTTACCGGCGCCTTCAAGTTTCATACAAATCCTTTTTATTGCCTCGCCCGCTAACTCAGCTCCCTGGTAGAAGTTCTCCAGCCCCTGGTTGTAACTATTGTTGTCTATATATGATTGGATTAGGCTAAGCACGTAGTCGGGTTCTTCATCCCACCTGGGGATTCCAATGTCAACCTCTACATTTGAGCGGTGGCCATATTTTTCAAAGAAGCTGCGTACTTCGACGTGCTCCAGAGTGGGCTTTTCTCCTTTTTCAGCCAGGCTTTTGGCTGTTTTCATTAAGTGCATACCCATCTCAGTCGTTGAATTATAAGGAAGTGACTTTTCAACCAGCCTGAAATCATCAGTGTTATCCAGGTAAGGGGCAGCCATTTTCTCCGCTTTTTCCAGATTAGTAAAGGACGGAGCGATCAGGGAAAGCGCTACCCAGCTTGAATTAACATAATTGGTTATTTGCTCCTCGACATAGTCCAGCTTTTCACTGACTGTTCCAAGCTTTTCAGCTCCGGCATAAGCCTCCCGGGCAAGCCTTTCCCAGTCCCTGATTGCTTTTTCCCTCGCCTTCAGGGGAAATAAGTTTCCATAGGCCATGGCTTTTGCCATCGGACCGAAAAGCCTGATAAAAGAAAATACGTTTTTCAGAATAAATGGCACAATAGGGCTCTTTTTAGCAGTAATCTCTTCCCTGTTTTTATCAAGCCACTGCAGGAGAGCCTTTGCGCTTAGTGGATCTTGGTCGGAAAAATAATCATTGATGACCATTGCTTCCCACCACTTTTCTTTCCTGAGCAGCTCTGTATAATCCATAAAAACGCGCCCGCCAATTGTCTGGCACCACCACAGATCTCTTTCTTCCTTAATCTCCCTGTTGAAAACTTTTACAGGGGCTACAATATTTTTTATAAAGAAATGGGCACCCAGTGTGGTGAAAGGCTCCTGCATCCCCTGGGATAAAAGACTCATATTAGTATGTATTCTCAGGTCATCATTTCCTTCAACCTTCTCGGGAAGGGGATAGAGGGAAGTGATCGGCCTTGTCTGAACCAGGTAGAATTCTCCTTTACGATAGGCCCATTCTATGTCCTGGGGAGAGCCGAAATATTCTTCAACTTTATTCCCAAAGTTAAGCAAGCTGTCCACTTCTTGCCTGTTCAGGGTAATTTCGGTTCTTTTTTCCAGCGGTACAGCTACAAATTCAATACCTTTATCTTTCCTGATTGTCATAACTTCTTTATTATTAACCGTCTCTTCAACTATCTTTGCTTCTTTTTTATCAAGCACCCACTGATCAGGGGTGACCTCTCCACCAACTATAGCTTCACCCAGGCCCCATGAAGAATTTAGAAGCATTTGATCACGCCTGCCATTCACTGGATTAGCAGTAAAGAGAATCCCCGATTTTTCAGCATTGATCATTTCCTGGACAACAACACCATGGGCCAGGCCATCATTGGCAATGCCCTGCTTCACCCGGTATGAAAGTGCCCTGTAATTCCAAAGTGAAGCCCAGCATTCTTTAACTGTTCTTAAAAGTTCTTCTTTCCCTTTAACGTTCAGAAAGGTGGAATACTGTCCGGCAAATGAAGTCCCCGGCAAATCTTCCGCAGTCGCCGATGAACGCACTGCAACTTCCGGTTCTCCAATCTCTGAGTATGCCTGCTCGATTGCTTCTATAATGTCTGCTGGGATATCCGCATTAGCAAAAAAATCGTTTGTCTTATCCGATACTGTTTCCATGGACTTCAAATTTCTTTCATCGATCTCTTCCAGCAGGCCCTTAATCTTTTCATCTATACCGGCAGCATTCACAAAACGGCGATAAGAATCTGTCAGCACAATAAAACCCCCGGG
>SKWE01000269.1 GCA_007129055.1 Syntrophomonadaceae bacterium | reverse complement strand
GATCAATGAGTGCGGATACAGATAAGTATGCTCTACTGATAGAAAACCTGCCTGTTGCTTTTGCCTGCCATGAAATTATTACAGATCAAACAGGAGTAGCCGTCGATTATATATTTCTTGAAACTAACAATGCTTTTGAGAAAATGACCGGATTAAAGCGTCATGAGTTGGTTGGTAAAAAAGTCACCGAAGTGCTGCCGGGTTTAGAAAAAAGCGAATTCGACTGGATTTCGATTTACGGGAAAGTAGCTCTCACCGGCAAGCCGGTGCGTTTTGAAAGCTATTCGGAATCCCTTGACCGCTGGTATGATGTAAGCGTATATAGTGATGAAAGAGGTTGCTTTTGCGTAATTTTCAGTGATGTTTCAAGTTTAAAGCAGTTGGAGAGAAATATTGAAACCAGCGAAAGAAGGTACCAGTCTGTTGTTAACACACAGCAGGAAATGATTACCCGCTATTTGCCCGATACAACCCTCACCTTCGTTAATGATGCATACTGCAGGGCCTTGGGAAAGAGCAGACAGGAGCTGCTCGGGAAAAAGTTTCTGGAATTTATATCTTCCCAAATGCAGGTTGAAACCCTTGAACTGATCAGTAAATTGACCCCTGAAAAGCCCAGCGTGACTCACGAAAATAAGATAAATCTGCCTGATGATAGAATTTGCTGGCAGGAATGGACAGAGCATGCCCTCTTTTCAATCAGCGGAGAAATTGAAGAACTACAGGGAGTTGGGCGTGATATTACTAAGCGAAAAACATTTGAAGAAGCGTTAATCAGGGAATCGAGGGAGCGTGCTGCTGTTGATGCTTTTACCTATTCTGTATCACATGATCTACAGGCCCCATTGCGCCGCATCGAGGGATTTAGTGAGGCGCTGCTGGAAGAATGTGCCGAACAGTTGGGAGAAAGAGCCAATGATTATTTAAAAAGGATAATAAAACAGGTTAAATCAATGAAGTATCTAACAGACGCCCTGATTAGCCTATCAAAGGTTGTAAGTAAAGATATTTCATATGAAGAAGTAGACTTAAGTGGACTGGTTAAAGCGCACTTAAAAAGATATGCCATTAACGAGCCTGGACGTAAAGTTAAACAGCTAGTTGCACAGGGACAAAAAGCCAGGGCAGATATTGAGCTTATTAATATAGCCCTTGGTAAACTGCTCGAAAATGCTTGGAAATTTACATCAGGTGTCGATGATGCTCAAATAGAATTTGGAAGTCGGGAGCAGAATGGCTTGATTGTATACTATATTAGTGACAATGGGGCCGGGTTTGATATGCACCATGCAGATAAAATCTTCATGCCTTTTCAACGGCTTCATAGTGACGATAAGTTTCCTGGCACAGGAATTGGTTTAAATATTGCTTACCGGATCATTTCGCGTCACGGAGGGGATATCTGGGCTGTAGGTAAACCTGGCGAAGGAGCCGCGTTTTTCTTTACCCTTCCATAATCTTACTGCTACCCGTTTATAATATATAATAATCCATCAGCAACCCTTAACGACTGGTCAATTATAATATATTAATGTTATTTATCACATTAATAGTTGTATATGTTAAATATTTATGAATTTAAAAATTAAGCAGGAAAAATTTAAGGAAATGTCGAAATCATCCAATATGGCGCAACAATATCGCAATTGTCCGAAAATTTATCTAAAATATGTTTCGCAGCTGAGGAGGTGAAGACAGGGAAAATGAGGTAAAAAGGCCGGCAGTCTGAACCTGGAATTGCCTGGTCTGTAATAGCACAATAATTACTTAATGATGCGGGGTATGCTAATGAGCACCGAAATGCAGACGTTTACCGAAAAATATGATCTTCTTGGTTGTATCCAGTGCGGCCGCTGTACCGGTGGTTGCCCTGTAACAGTACGGGCTAATTTAAACGTCCGTCAATTTGTGAACGATGCTTACGATGAAGAAAAATTGGAAGAACTGGCCAGGTTGGCCGACATTTGGGATTGTACAGCCTGCCATACCTGCGCTGTGCGCTGTCCTAAGGGTTTAAAGCCGCTTGAAGTATTAATTGGTCTTCGCTCAATTATTGTTGAAGGTGGAAAGGTAGAACCGACTGTCCGCGATGCCCTTCAGAGCGTACTGCTTGAAGGAAATCCCTGGGAGAAATCGAGAGCAGCCCGTTCAGACTGGATGGAAGGCCTTGATGTTAAAATTGCTGATTCCGAAGTTCCTGTTGAAAATCTCTTTTTCGTCTGCTGCACCATAGCCTATGATCCCAGGGTGAGAATGGTTGCCCAAAACATGGTTAAAATATTAAACAAAGCTGGTATCGATTATGCCTTCCTGCCCGAAGATGAATCATGTTGCGGCAGCGAAGTTTTTACCCTTGGAGAAGAAGGGCTGTTTGAAATGCAGGTAGAAGACAATACAGAATACTTGAATGAATTCGACGCAAAACGCATTATTACTCTATCTCCACATTGTTTTACAACTTTCAAGAAACAGTATCCTGATTTGAAAGCTCCAGTAATCCACTATACCCAGTTTTTAGCCGAACTGCTCAAAGAAGAGAAGATTTCCTGGAAAGGTGAAATGCCTAAGAAAATCGTTTACCACGATCCATGTTACCTTGGTAAACAGGGTGACGTTTATGATGAACCCAGGGAACTACTGAAGAGCATTCCCGGCGCGGAACTTGTTGAGTTTGAACGCTGCCGTGAGCGCAGTTTATGCTGTGAAGGTGGCGGAGGAAAAATGTGGGTTGAATCAGAGTCAAAGAAAGAAAGGCTGGCCGATACGCGGATCAAGGATGCTAAGGCTCTCGATGCAGATATCGTTGCTGTTGCCTGTCCGTTTTGTGTTTTAACCCTTGAAGATGCCATGAAAGGTTTAGGTTACGAAGAAGAGATGCGTGTAGCCGAAATCATGGAGCTTCTGGGTGAGAATTTAGATATTTAGCTTGGCAATAATTACTTTAGGAGGTGGCAAGTAGATTGAAAACGTTCGTATGTATCAAGTATGTTCCTGATACTTCCGAAGCGGAAGTAAAGCTTAATCCTGACGGCCTGACTGTCGATGACAGCCGTTTTTCCTTTGATATTAACGATGCCGACAATTATGCCGTTGAAGAATCTGTTCAGATTAAAGAAGCCCAGGGGGGAGAAGTTACTGTTTTATCCATTGGGCCCAAAAAATCTGAAGTTATGATCCGGATGGCCCTGGCCAAGGGTTGCGATAAGGCGATGCGGGTCGAAGACGAAAGAATGTATGGTGACGATCCCCTCATGGTGGCCAAGGTGCTTGCCGGAGCCATTAAAGGTCAGGAATTTGATCTTGTTTTAACAGGCTGCATGGCCAGTGATGATTGGCACATGTCGACCGGCGTGGCCCTGGCTGAGGAGTTGGGGGTAAATCATGCATCAATGGTTAACAAGGTTGAGGTTTTGGATGGAAAGGTAAAAGTAAATCGTGAATTGGAAGGCGGCCTGCTGGAATCTGTTGAAGTTGAACTGCCCGCTGTTCTGACCATTCAGACGGGGATTAACGAACCCCGCTATGCCCCGATTAAGGGTATTCGCATGGCACAGAAAAAAGAGCTAAACGTGGTTAGCCTTGATGATATTAAAGTTGATCCGGCAACCGTTGACGCTGATGCATCAGGTATTGAATTAGAAAAGCTCTATATCCCCGAAGTTGTTTCCACTGCCGAATACCTGGAAGGCGAACCTGAAGAAAAAGCTGAAAAACTGGCGTCCATCCTGCACAAGGGAGGCTTAGTATAAATGGGTAACGTTCTAATATTAGCCGAGCACCGTCAGGGTGCTTTAAGAGATGTGTCTTTTGAGATGTTGGCTGTAGCCCCCAAACTTGCTGAAGAGATGGGCGGCGAAGCAGTCGTGCTGCTGTTTGGCAGCGGCATGGATGACATGGCCAAGAAGATTGCTGGTTACGGGGTTAAAGTAGTGGTAGTTGATGATCCTGTTTTTGAAAACTTCAACGCAGAGATTTATCAGCAGGCCCTTTCAGCACTCCTCGATGATTTAAAACCGAAAGTTTTTATGACCGGCCATACGGCGCAGGGTGTAGATTTCATGCCTGCTTTGGCAGTTGAGAAGAAGCTGCCCCTGGTCGCGGATGCAGTTGATCTGGCTTTTGAAGACGGTAAAGTAAAGGCTACCCGCCAGCTTTACTCGGGCAAACTGAATGCAGTTGTCGCTTTTAAAGAAGCAGATACATACCTGGTTTCTTTCAGGGAGGGTGCTGTTGAAGCTCCTGAACCATCTGCAGCTGGTAGTGTTGAAAAGGTTGATTCACCGGTCAGGGAAGAAGTTCCTTACCGCAAGTTTGTTGAATATAT
>SKWE01000138.1 GCA_007129055.1 Syntrophomonadaceae bacterium | reverse complement strand
TGCTCCGTGAGCGGTGCGCTCGATAATCTCTTCCTGAACTTCCGGTGACAGATCGCAAAAATATGAGCAGTAACCTGAGACGCGAACCATCAGTCCCGGGTATAAAGCCGGGTTTTCTTTTGCCATACGCAGCTGCGCCGCATCCTGAACATTGATTTGCAGCTCCATGCCTTCCTGCCCGAAATAGCCCCTGATTAAATCTTTCAGGGCCCGGATCCCTTTATCCCCGTTGATCAGGCTTTTTTCAAACTTCAGGTTTAGGGCATAACAGTTGGCCCAGTTGCTGCTATCAAGCCTGGCCGCAGAGTTAAGTGCTGCTGTCGGCCCGCTTCTGTCAGCCCCGTCGACGGGAGAAAGCCCGTTTGAGAGCCTGAATCCGGCTGGTCTGCCGTTGGGTAGGGCTCCTGTGACAGACCCAAAGCCGTGATGGCAAGTCATGGCATAAAACCCGGTCAGGTAGCGGCCGCCACGTGAATTTTTATAACTGCAGACCATTTCACTAAAAATATCGGCGGCCTCCTGGACTGCTTTATCAACCTCGTCATGGTCATTTCCGTAGCGGGGCAACCGCAGGTTAAGCCTGGCCTGTAATTTTTCTTCTCCCCTGAAGTTGTTCTTCAGAATTCTCACAAACTCTTCAAGTGATAGGTGATGCTCTTCGAAAACCATTTTTTTCAACGCGTAAAGAGATTCCCCGGTATCAGCCAGGCCTACACCCTGTATGGAAGTGTAATCGTAGAGAGCACCGCCCCAGGTGACATCACGGCCGCTCTCAAGGCAACCTTCTGTCAGCAAAGAATTGAGCGGTGAAGGGCGGATAACCCTATACTCTTCTTCCAACGCGGTGATCACCTTTACCATTTCAGCTATACTGTGTTCAACCTGCTCACCGAAAGCATTAAGTAAATCCGGGTAAGTTTTTATGGCAGTAGGCGGTGGGGTTTTCGCCCCCAATCTGCGCCCCCCGCGAAAACGGTGTCCGCCATTTAGGGCCAATTCAAGGCAAAGCGGAAGGTTGAAAAGGGCGGCATCAGATGAATTATAGGTCCTGCCCTGGCTGCCCATTTCTACACAACCGATTACAGCATAGTCGCGGGCATGCTCGAGGCTCATTCCGGCCGCCATTAGCGCCCGGATAACGGGTCGGTCATTGAAAAGAGCCGGTTTGCCACTGCCTGATTGGATTAACTCGGCACAGCATTCCCGAAACCATTCGGGTGTGTCGCTATGCATGCGGGCATGCAGGCTGGGTTCGCGGGTCATCACCTGGCTGTAAGCTTCAAGGATCAATTTTGAGAGTTCATTGGTAGCATCGAGACCTTCAGAGTCTACCCCGCCCACGGTAATACCCTGTCCAACAGCATTGCCGCCGAAAAAACGATTAATTCTCCTGGAATACAGGGGAATGGTTTCGCTACACTTAAGGCAGAAAGATGCCAGCAGCTCCCTGGCCATGTCCGGGGTGAGCAGTCCTTCCTCAATATCCTTTAAATAGAGAGGGTAAAGAAACTGGTCAAGGCGCCCGAAGGAGATACCCTGCTCAAAATCTTCCAGGTTAAGGGCCAGGTGAATCAGCCACGCCGCCTGCAGGCCCTCCCGGAAAGAACGGGCCGGCTTGTAAGGAACTCTCCTTAGAATTTCCGCTCCTTCAAGCAGTTCCCGGCCGCGAACACTGCCGGCCGGCAGTTTTGCCGCTTCCTGTTCTGCCTGGTCGGCAAGATTGGCGGCCATTTGCCTGATGCCCTCAATAACCAGGCAAAGACCCCTGTAAAATGCTTCCTTATCGGCGTCGCCTTCTGTTACGGCCAGCTTTGCAGCTGCAGCTTTTTCAAAATGTTCCAGCCCATGTTTAATTACAGACTCATACCCGGGAACAAGGTGTGATATGCCTGCCACTTCAGTTATGTAATAGCGTTTGGCCCTGAAAAAGTCAAGAAAATGACCGAGCCAGCCTGGCTTAAGGAACGTCCTTGCCGCTATACTGCGCCGGAAAAGGCGCAAGCCAAGGGTGAAGAGCCGCCATTTTTCACGCCTTTCGAGATGATATGGTAAAACAGAGCGTTTTTCTAAACAGAAAATATCTTCAAGGATGTGAATAGAACCGCCTTCGGGGTAATAATTAGCTGCAACACGCTTCGATGAAATATTGCCGAAGATCAGCTCATGATTGTAAATTCGGGGGCAGCGGTTGCTGTAAATATAGGAAAGGGCTTCCGCCCTCTGGATATAAGGATGCTTGCCTCTTGCCGCACCGGAACGCCAGTAACGATCCAGCAGGGTGGGACGCTCCAGGCAAATGGAGTAATGCTCCCCGAATATTTCTTCCCGGATCATACCGATTCGGTTCATGCTCATGGTTAAAGGGTTTTTCAGGGCCAAGTAATTGCACCTCCTGCTTTAAACGGGCCAGCGCCATCCCGGCTGGCTGATTGTCGCGCAAAAAGATTTGTTCTGTTTTTGCAGGCTGCAGCGACAGTAACGGGCTTCATCGCTGAAGCACCACTGGAAATCAGCCGGTAATGCTTCCGCTGCGGGAAGCTTTTCCCTGTCCCGGTTATGGGTGCTGCTGGCCGTGTGGATAAAGACTACCGGACGCTTTTCCGATTCCCCATTAGTCCGGCAATAATCGATCAGGGCCGCCGCCGTTTTGGCTGTATAGCAATCTTCAAGTTCGATTCCTTCCAGCTCTCGGAAGAGATTTATCGCTTCAATTGCTTTTTCTGTGCAAAATCCATAACCTGGGCCGAGGTAATTTGTTTCCAGTACTAGCCTGTCCTCAAGGTAGCGCCGGTTCACGGGCGAAATATCTATATTTTGTTTTGCCAGGCGTTTCAGGGACCCGGATGCCAGGCGTGTAATTCTTGAAGCAGTAAGTATTTTCGGTCTGACTACTCTGACGGCATGAAGTTTTGCCTCTGTCCTGCTTAACGCAAGCCCGGCCAGTAATCCGGCCGCAGTTCCTCCCGTGCCGGCGGCTGTAAAAATTGCCGCAGGCCTCCCTGCACTGGTATTCTCCAGCTGTTTATTTATTTCCAAAACACAGTTTATATAACCTATGGTCGTCAAATTACTGGAGCCACCCGGCATCAGCAGCAGCGGTTTACGGCCGGCCATACCGCTGCGAATATAAGAACGCATATATCCTAAAACCAGGCCGGGGTAATCCTTAACAAAATGCATTTCGGTTCCGAAACTATGTTCCAGTAACAGGTTGTCCCTGACCCTTTCCGTAACCGGCTGGCAGAAAAAAAGGCCAATTACCTTAATGCCGAACTCTTTACCCAGGGCTGCCGTGGCCAGTACGTGATTTGAACCCAGGCCACCTGCTGTAATAATGTCGCGGCAACCGCGCCGCCTGGCATCAGCCAGGATCAATTCCAGTTTACGGATTTTATTTCCGCCGTAAAGAGAGTTTGAGAGGTCGTCTCGCTTGATATAAATCGAATTGCCGCCCAAATAGAGGGACAGCTTTTTCAACGGCTGCAGCGGTGTGGGCCAGTTGCCGAGCTCTGCCCTGGGGATGGTATCAGCCAAACCGGGGTATTCTTTGTAGAGCAAGCATTCAGCCATATTTTCACTTTCTTTTTGGTTTGAATCACCGGTTATTGGAATAATTGACAGACTATTAGCAAATTAATTATAATACAGTCATCAGTTGGCGTCAATTGTCTGCTATCCGCCAAAGGAGGGGTCGGTTCAATGACTGAAAAAGAATTTGGTCTGCAAAGGGTGCTCGGCTTGCCCCAGACAGTTGCAGTTGCCGTGGGCATGACTATCGGTGCCGGCATATTTGTTTTAACCGGGATTGCCACCGGCTACACCGGCCCATCAGTGCCGCTTGCCTACCTGGTCAGTGTTATTCCGGTAATATTCCTGATGATGGCCCTGGCTATGCTCGGCTCTGCCCTGCCTACAACCGGGGGGAACTATAAGTATGGCAGCCGCCTGTTTTCCCCGCGCTGGGCCTTTATCGGTATCTGGGGTTACATGGGAGGTACCCTGGTTGGGGCTTTCCCCCTGTGGGCCTTAAGCGGTGCCCGCTACCTGCAGTCTTTATGGGATCTGCCAGCCGTTCCGACAGCGGTCATTTTGCTTACCGTACTCTTTTTAATCAACCTGATCGGGATTTCTATAGCAGCATCCATGCAGGCCTTTTTCGTTTTGGTCCTGATTGGCTCCTTATTCTATTTTGGCTTCTCGGGGGCAGGTCAGATCGAAACCGCTAATTTTTTACCCCTGCTGCCAGGCGGAGCTTACGGTTTTATAATTGCCGCTTCTATTCTCACCTTTACTCATCTTGGGGCCAATGCAGTAGTCGAGCTTGGCGGTGAGATCAAAGAT
>SKWE01000110.1 GCA_007129055.1 Syntrophomonadaceae bacterium | reverse complement strand
TTGGATCAATGACGATCGATTCTATGGGTATTTCCTGCAGGCGCCCATTGATCCAGATTCCGGCCTTTACCGTGCCGTCGGGGTAAGTAATTATTCCTTCTCCGTGTTTTTCATCTGCATACCAACCGCCATCGTAAATCGATCCGTCTGCTGCAATGTATGTTCCCTTACCGTGCCGCTTGTCATTTAACCACTGGCCGAAGTATTCTGAACCGTCGGCGTACTTGGCGCTTCCTTCCCCGTGCCTTTTGCCATCAAGCCACTGTCCGCGGTAGTTAAAGCCCTCGGGAGTGACCAGGATGCCGTAACCCTCGTGGCGGTCATCTGCCCAGTAGCCGGTGTAGCGGCGTCCGTCGGGCCAGCGGAAAATACCTGCCCCGTGCTTGTTGCCCAGTTGCCATTCCCCATCGTAGCGGGCCCCGCTGGGCTGGATCAGCGTTCCGCGCCCGTGGTATTCACCCATCTGCCATTCGCCGGCATACCTGATGCCATCGGGATGAATCCAGGTGCCGCGGCCGTGCCACTGTCCTTCAAAGAAATTGCCTGCATAGTAGACCCCGCTGCTGTGTTTCCAGATTCCGAAGCCGTGGGGCAGGCCATCTTGCAGGTCGCCTATATATTCTTCTTCCGGGGAACTTTCATAAAAGAAAAAGAGGGCGCCAAGGATTATAACAAGGGCGGCCACTATTGCTATGCGCACTGGTAATTTGAGGGGCATTCTTTTCTCCCGTTCATTTTGTATATATTTAGATTATTAATTCTACAACTATTCCGTAAATCCTACCAGTTGGACCAGCAAATTTTTAGCGGTAGAAACGAAGGTGTCGGCAGAAGCGGAGGCAGGGTAATAACAGGGGTAAGGACTATTGACAGGGGGTTGGCTATTGGTTAAACTGTTAATAGTATATAATCTATTAGAATAGTAGGGAAAACAGGGCTTAATTGGAGTGAAGAAAATGAAAAAGATAACTTTAAAAATTGATGATATGAGCTGTGCTTCCTGCGCCATGGGGCTGGAAAAGGGCCTGCAGGAGACAGATGGTGTAGAGAGCGCCTCGGTTAATTTTGCCGTCGAGAAAGCTTACCTGCAGTATGACCCGGATGTGATCAGCAAGGAAGGCATCCTGCAGAGGGTAATTGATGCCGGCTACAGGGGCGAAGTTGTAGATGAAGAGGGCGGCGGGGACGAAGATGTGATTAATCTATCCCTGAAAATTGAAGGGATGCACTGCGCGTCCTGTGCACAGGGTTTAGAGGCCACTTTTAATAACGAACCGGGTGTTTTAAGTGCGAATGTGAACCTGGCCACTGAAAAGGCCACACTTAAATATGAACGTTCGAAAACCAGCCGGAAAGCGCTGGAGGATTTGGTGGTTAGCGCCGGTTACAGCGTGGCTAAGGAGAAGGCGGGAACGCCGAGGGCGGCTGGGAAAGACGGAGAAGGCGGGGAAAACGATTCCCCTTCTGTAGGCGAAGAAGGGGTAGAAGCTGAAGAACCTGCCGTTGTTAAAGCTGCCCGCCGGATGTGGATTGCGGCCTTTTTTGCCGGCATTATTATGGTTTTGATGATGATCAACATGTTTGTAGCCCCCATACCGGGCTACTTTACGATTAGCGTTATCCTGGCCTTCCCGGCCATATTTATAGCCGGCAGGGAAACACACATGGGAACCCTGCGGGCCCTGAAGCGGGGCAGCGCGAACATGGATACCCTGGTTACGCTCGGTTCCGCCCTGCCTTACATCTTAAGTTTCCTTAAATTCTGGTTCCCCCTGACAACTTTTGTCGAGATGGCAGCCAGTATTATGGCCCTGCACCTGGTGGGGCGTTTCCTGGAGACAAAGGCGAAGGGACGCGCTTCGCAGGCGATTAAAAAACTATTGGCCATGGAAGCTAAAACGGCGCGGGTTATTGAAGACGGGCAGGAAAGGGAAATCCCCGTTGATGAGCTGCAGCCTGGCCAGGTAATGCTGGTGCGGCCCGGAGAAAAAATTCCCACCGATGGAATGGTTGTCAGCGGCAGCAGCAGTGTTGATGAATCGATGGCAACCGGTGAATCGATGCCGGTGGAGAAAAAAGAAAATGATGAAGTAATCGGGGCCACGATTAACGGACGGGGCGCCCTGCAGGTGAAGGCAACCAAGGTGGGCAAGGATACTTTCCTGGCCCAGGTGATCAGGCTGGTTGAAGAGGCGCAGGGTTCGAAAGTGCCGATCCAGGAATTTGCTGACCGGGTAACGGGCTATTTTGTTCCGGCAGTGCTGCTGATCGCTCTCGGTTCTTTTATTTCCTGGCTGGTGTTTCCTGAATTCCACCGCGCTATCGTGGAGGCTGTTAACCCGCCATGGGCCAACCTGTCAGTGCCCGGGCTAACCCTGGCCTTTATGGCTGCCACGGCTGTGCTGGTTATCTCCTGCCCCTGTGCCCTGGGCCTGGCTACGCCGACAGCACTGATGGTCGGCAGCGGGATGGGTGCTGAGCGGGGTATTTTGATCAGAAGCGGCGAGGCGATCCAGACCATGAAGGATGTTCGCCTGGTGGCCTTTGACAAGACGGGAACTTTGACGAGAGGTAAGCCGAAAGTAACCGATATTGTAACCTTGAACGGTTATGGCGAAGAAGATTTAATGGGCTATGCTGCGGGAATTGAGGCGGTATCGGAGCACCCCCTGGGAGCTTCCCTGGTGGAAAAGGCAAATCAGATGGGACTTACCCTGGCAGAGGTCAGTGGTTTTAACTCGATCACCGGTCAGGGTGTGGAAGGGACAGTCCGGGGCAAAGCGGTGCTGGCCGGCAGCAAGCGCCTGATGACTGAAAAAGGCGTGCAGCTTGACGGAGTTTTTAGTGAAATTGAAAAGCTTGAAGGCGAAGGGAAAACGGCGATCCTGGTGGCGGTAGAAGGTGAACTTGCCGGGGTTGTTGCCGTGGCCGACACGATTAAAGATGAAGCGGTGCAGGCTGTAGCAGAGCTGGAAAAGATGGGCATGAAGACAGCTATGATCACCGGTGATAATAAGGTTACGGCTGAAGCGATTGCTGCCCAGATTGGGATCAGCAGGGTAGTGGCCGAGGTGCTGCCCGAGGGGAAAGTTGATGAAGTACGCAGGCTGCAGGATGAATACGGCCTGGTGGCCATGGTTGGCGACGGTATCAACGATGCGCCTGCCCTGAAACAGGCTAACGTGGGAATTGCCATCGGCACGGGAACTGACGTGGCTATTGAAGCTTCAGATATCACCCTGGTGCGCGGCAACCTGCAATCAGTAGTCTCGGCGGTAAGGCTATCAAGGGCAACTTTCCAGAAGATTCGCCAGAACTATTTCTGGGCCTGGTTCTACAATGCAGTTGCCATACCGGTCGCTTTTCTCGGCCTGCTGCACCCGATCATCGGGGCGGGGGCCATGGCTTTAAGTTCGCTGAACGTGGTGCTTAATTCACTGCGCCTGAAAAGGGCGGAACTATAAATTTGGTTTTGCAGCAAAAAGTGATTATGGTGGGTAGCAAAATTAAGCATTAAATGAACTAATTATCGATAATCTAACCTGTGGCAGAATTGACTTGAAAAGTAGAAGCTAAAGCAGGAAAGACTAAGGAGGAAATAAGATGCGTTTATCAACAAAGGCGCGCTACGCCGCCCGGGCTATGACAGAACTTGCTGTTCGTTCCGGCCGAGACCCGGTCAAATTAAGGGACATTGCCGAAAGCCAGGATATCTCAATCAAATACCTTGAACAGTTGATGCACCCGCTGCGGGTCAGCGGGTACGTGAAAACTCTGAAAGGGAGTCGCGGTGGCTACACGCTGAACAGGCCGCCTGAAGATATTTCACTCTATGATATTGTCCATGCGGTGGAAGGCTCACTGGCCCCGGTCGACTGTGTCGATGATCCCGGGGTTTGCAAAAGGGCAGCAAAGTGCGTGACCAGGAATATCTGGGTTAACCTGCACCGGGTTATTGTTGATGAACTGCAGAAAATAACCCTCGCCGAGCTGGCAGCAAAACAAAAAGCCATGAAGTAGCTAAACGAGACAGGGGGACGGGGGTTTGACTCACCCCTTCCTTTGCCTCACTCCATTGTTCAATAGAGATTTACCTAACAGGGAACGGCAGACTTTAATGACATGCTGTTTACCTGAATATAATATTAACTTAAATCTTAATGTCTTTCCCTTCCTTGCCCTGCAAAACTGTCCAGGGCATTGTTAATATTTATTCATTAAAATTTTTAATTAAAGCAGGAGTCATTATTACTATATAGAATATATAAACAGACATTACATTTACTTAGAGGAGGTATATATTATATGTCTGTTAGAGTAGGTCAAAAGGCTCCTGATTTTGAAGCAAATGCCTATCACAAGGGCGGTTTCAAGAAAGTCAAGCTTTCCGATTACAAGGATA
>SKWE01000031.1 GCA_007129055.1 Syntrophomonadaceae bacterium | reverse complement strand
AAGCCATACACATTTTCTTCTGAGCCATGAAAATCGAGTTTATTAACAACCGGCAAAACACTTTTCCCGCTTCTTCTAAGCATATCTGCTATTTCCTGATCAAGCGGAGTAAGCCCATCTCTGCCATCCATAAGAAATAGAATAACATCAGCTTCTGACATGGCCAGTTCAACCTGTTCGCGTATCCGAAGGGAAAACTCTTCATTTTGATTGAAAGTTAGTCCGCCTGTATCAATAACGACAAGGTTTCTTCCCCTCCATTCAGAAATACCGTATAAACGATCCCTGGTAACCCCGGGAACTTTTTCTTCTATCGCCGTTCTGGCTTTGGTTAGCCTGTTAAACAATGTAGATTTACCTACATTTGGACGGCCCACTATTGCAACTATATTACCTGCCAAAAGCCTGTCCTCCTTTACATCTCATATTAAACAACATTACCTACCTGCTCTTATCAATTTCAATAATTTTTTGAACCAGTTCCACCGGCCCCGAGACAGGGTAGATCTTAATTCCAAGTTTTAATTCCAGATCAGAAATGCTAAAATCATCCAGAAAGAGCAATCCATCTTCTTTTAGCATACTTTTTGAAACAAAAAGCGCATCTCCCAGTTCTTTTTCTTTTAAAGCTTCTATTAAATCACTGCCGGTCAGTAAACCGGAAACAGAAACGTGCCCTCCAAAAAAGTTGTTCTCTATAATTTCCAGGTTCGCATTTAGCCCTCCAACCCCAGATAAATAATTAAAAAGGCTTTCCAGAACCCTTTTTGCTGCAAATCCTGCCGCAATGGTTATCTTTAGATCAGTTGATAACTTAACTAATCCAGGGTCAGACAATTGGTCTAACTCATCAAGAAATATCCGCGCCAGGCCAACTCCATTTTCCAACTGTGGAAATTCCTCGTAAGCTTCGCAGGGGGGGTAATCAAAATCCGCAAGATTATACAATTCATCTGCGATAAAAACAAACCTGCTTTTTCTTTCCGCCATATATTTATTTTGCATTTTTTCAATGCTATTAACCAAATTCATAGCCTCGTCGGCAGTAAAAGCCCGAAGAGCTTCCAATTCACCGCGATAACCTGTCAAACCGACAGGTACCAGGGCTACACTCAAAATTCCCTCACCCATGGCATGTAGATCTTCAACGGTTTTTATAAGCTCATCACCTGTATTAATATCGGGACACAATACAATTTGCGCATGAATACTTATGCCCTTGTCTACCAATCGCTTTAAATTCTCTAAACCTCTTTCCGCCCTGCCTGTTCCGAACATTTTAATTCTTAATCCGGGGTTTGTAGTGTGCACTGATACATATAATGGGCTCAACTGTAACCTGATTATACGTTCAATTTCAGGTTCTGTCAGGCGGTTCAAAGTAATAAAGTTACCGTATAAAAAAGAAAGCCTGTAGTCGTCATCTTTCAGATAAAGAGAGGAGCGCATGTTCTGCGGGTTCTGATCAATAAAACAGAAAATGCAGCGATTTCCGCATTTTTGCAGCGTACCTAACGTGGGCGGATCGAAGCTAAGGCCCAGTCCCTCTTCAGTTTCTTTGTTTATTGTCTTTCTCCTGAACATACCTCGCTCATCCTGAACAAGAAGAGACATTCTATCATCTGACTCCATGACTTTAAAGTCAATAATGTCGGCCGGGGAATAATTATCGATTCTATATAGTCGCCATCCCGCCTTTAAACCAGCCGCCGCCGCAGGAGAACCTTTTTTGACTGCACTGATCAGGCATCCCTTTTCTTTTAATTTCATGTGCCTTTTTTTACTTTCTTGTTCTGGCATAATAATTTGGATCTATACCTCTTCTCAACATCCATTCAGCTGTATAACCGCTAATTACCATGGGGGCCGCTTGCAGCTCTTGAACATTTTTAGTCCCTGTCATCATCATAATGTTTTTTAACTCTTTTTCAATATTTTTCAGGCATTTTAAAAGATATTTATAGCCCTTATTTTTCAAAATATAGACAGGGTATGCTGCCATGCCTGACATAGAAGCGCCCAGCGCCAGCGCTTTTGCTATATCACCTGAATAAAATAGTCCTCCTGATGCAGCAACATCCATGCTGCTGCCGACTGCGTCCGCAACTTCAACCAGGCTTATCGCGGTCGGTATTCCCCATTTCATGAGATCCTCGCTAACTTTTGCACCCGCCCTTTTAACTTCAATATCTATAAAATTAGTTCCACCCCTGCCGCCAATATCAATTGCCTTCACACCTATTTCCTTCAGCTGTTTAGCCTGTTCCCCTGCAATCCCAAATCCAACTTCTTTTGCTATAACAGGAACGCCAGATTCATTCACAATCAATCGAATTCGTTCGGCCATCCCTTCAAAACTGCAGTCCCCTTCTTTCATCCACAGTTCCTGCGGCGTGTTTAAATGTATTTGAAGCGCATCGGCCCTGACCATTTCCACGGCCCTGTAAGCCATTTCAGGAGAAGCATAAGAACCGATATTAGCATAGATGAAACCATGGGGATTAATTTTACGGACTGCCTTAAAAGATTCTTCTGCAGATTTGTTTTTAACGGCCACCATCTGGGAACCAACAGCCATCGGTATTGCAAGTTCCCTGGCTGCGCTTGCCAGGGCTCTATTAACAAGTAAAGCTTTCTTGGTGCCGCCTGTTATTGCATTAATGTAAAGGGGCGAACCTAGCGTTCGCCCCAGAAATTCAGTTTCAAGGCTGACATCACATAGATTTTGCCCGGGAAGGCAGTTGTTAATAAAAGAAATGTCTGCAAACAGTGCCCTTCCTGGCGGTCTGCCTGTGGTTAACCGCAGGTGCTCATCTTTGCGGTTCAGCCTTTTCATTTAGCTTGTTTCCCCTTCTTCAGGTTCTGCATTTTCCCCGGCATTCTTCTCTTCTTTCTGTTCATCAGTTGCAAATTCATCACTGTCGAACAAGTCGCCGAAAACATCACCGAGAGTTACATTCCCATTCTCAGTTTCATTCATTCCTACAGCCTGGGCATCAGTTACAGAACCTCGCGAATCTTTCAGGCTGAGGCTGATTCGCTTGGCTTTGGGTTTTACCTCGATCACCTTAACTTCTACTTCTTCACCTTCGCTCAATACTTCGGAAGGATGCTTGACGTGATAATCTGCAAGCTGAGAAATATGGGCCAATCCTTCCACACCGGGCTTGATTTCAATAAAGGCCCCGAAATTTACTAAACGGGTTACCTTACCTGTAAGCACCTGTTCGCTCTCGAGATCTTCAACTGCTTTATTCCAGGGATCAGGCTGCGTTTTGCGTATACTAAGGCTAATGCGATCTTTTTCCGGTATAACTTCAAGCACTTTAACATCAACTACCTCACCCACTTTAAGTACTTCCTTCGGGTGTTTAACCCTGTCCCATGAAATTTCTGAGATATGTACCAGGCCATCTATCCCACCCACGTCGACAAATGCCCCGAAATCGGTGAGCCTTTTTACAGTACCGCTTACGGTTGAATCAACCTCAAGCGCCTGCAGCGTATCCTCTCTCTTTTTCGCATTTTCTTCTTCCATAATTTTTCTACGCGACAGGATTAGCTTATTCTTTTCTTGATCATGCTCTATAATTTTAAAGCTTACTTCTTTATCTTTGAATTCATTAAAATCAGGAATATACCTGGTATCGACCAGTGAACCGGGCATAAATCCTTCAATACCTGATCCAAGGTCTACAACAATACCGGCCGGTACAACCTGTTTTACTTTTCCTTCAAGTGTTATACCCTCTTCCAGGGCCTGCTCCAACTCTTTCAGGCGTTTGTCCCGGGCAAGCCTTTTATGAGAAACGATGACTTTTCCATCTTGCTCATCAATATCAAGCACTGTAACCTCGATATCATCCTCCGGGGAAAACAGCTCTGCCAGGCTTTGCCCTTCCCCCAGGTGAACTTCGTTTAAGGGTAAAATTGCTTCTGTTTTCGCCCCAATATCAACATATACTTCTTCTTCAGTAGCACGGGCTATTTTTCCTGTAACCTGCTCGCCTACCTGGGGCACCACAACTTCCCCGCTGAAATCAAACTGTTCCTCTTTTACTTCCTCCCCTGTATCGCTTACCTCTTTTACTACCTCTTGATTCTCTTCTTCCAGGTTCTCTAAACTAACATTTTCCACACTTTCGTTCTCCATTCTGTCCACTACCTCCTTTATCGTCCAGGGGGGAGTCGAGGCTCCGGCTGTTACACCAATTAATTTAAATTGCTTCACAAAATCCGGATCCAACTCCCCTGCATTCGCTACCAGGCAGGTTGGTTTTATATGCCGGCAGCTATCAAAAAGAGTCCTTGTATTAGCGCTAGTTTGACTACCAACCACTACAAACGCATCGACTCTTTGTGCCAATTTTTTTGCCGCTTCCTGCCTGATGCCCGTTTCAGGGCATATTGTATCAAATATTT
>SKWE01000249.1 GCA_007129055.1 Syntrophomonadaceae bacterium | reverse complement strand
GTTCAGCGGGGTGAAAGCCAGAGGCCTTAAATAAGGAGCGGTGCGGTGCCCGGTCAACTCCCCTGGTTACTTTATGGCTGCGCATAATAAATCCTCCTGTCCCATACATTAAATGTTGACATTAAGCACTGTAATTGTCATGCTTTTATTTTAGGGGTAAGCACTTAAGAATATAAAAAGGCCCCTCGCCCAAAGGGGCGAAGGACTTCCTCCGCGGTACCACCCTTTTTTGCACATCACCTTTGCAGGTAATGCCTCTTAACGATTATGGTAACGGTATCAACCCGGCCCGGATTACTACTTTTTCACCCGGGCGGCTCCGGACCGACTTTCAACAATAATACTTTACCGGTTTCCAGCTCTTCCGGCTCTCTGGGAAAAGTTTAGAGTTTACTTCTGTCCTTCTTAGCCTTTTATCTAGTTATATGGTAAAAGATTGGCTTTAATTATAGCTTTACAGGCTGACAGTGTCAATAATCTAAACGGCCATCATATAAAGATTATCCAGCCGGATAAACTGTGTTGTCTTCATCGTACCAAGCAAGATCTTCATCAATCATATTCAGGGATTCAACTTCGAATTTCTTCTCCCCATTGTTCTTCCCTGCTACCGTATTAACAGCTACCCCTTTATCGCAGGTGCTTTTTAGTTTCAACGGTGGTAGCAAGCCTTTGCGTCGCTTAAAGAAATCAATGGCAACGTTGGGAAAAATGATGTAGGAAAGCAAATCTTCTTCCTGCTCTATATATTCGGCAATCTCTTTTCTTGCTTCTTCCAGCTGGGGTTTTAAACCATCTGCAGGGCGGCCGGTGATTGGCTTCTCCTCTTTTAAAACCTGTTTAAGCAGGTCAGGGTTAACTTCTCCCGGAGGTTTTCCGTAAAGACCGCGCAGGTAGTTCTTAATTTCAGTAGAAACCATTTTGTAGCGCTCGCCGATTAAAACATTAACAACCGCCTGCGATCCTACAATCTGGCTGCTGGGAGTAACCAGGGGCGGGTAGCCAAGATCGGCCCTCACCCGGGGGACCTCGGCAAGCACCTCTTTAAAAAGGTGCATCGCTTTTTGTTCTGCCAGCTGTGATGCAAGGTTCGAAATCATACCGCCGGGAATCTGGTAGCTAAGTACATTTGTGTCTACGCCCATTACTTCGCGCGGTATTTCATAGTTGCAGCTTATCTCCTGGAAGTGTGCGCTTACTTTGGACAGCAGCTCCAGGTCCAGCCCGGTATCATAAGGGGTGCCCTGGAAGGCGGCAACCATGCTGTCGGTTGCCGGCTGGCTGGCTCCCATGGCCAGGGCGGCATTGGCAGTATCAATTACATCCACGCCCGCTTCTGCTGCTTTAAGATAAGACATTGAAGCCATGCCGCTTGTATAGTGGCAGTGAAGCTGTACGGGTAGGCCTACCTTTTCTTTTAATTTGCTTACCAGGTCGTAAGCATCATATGGAGCAATAAGTCCGGCCATATCCTTGATACAGATAGAATCGGCCCCAATTTCCTTTAGATCCTGTGCAACGTTAACAAAGTAATCTATGTTGTGCAGGGGGCTGATAGTATAGCTGAGCGTCCCCTGAGCATGTGCTCCTTCGGCCTTGGTATAGCGAATCGCCTGCTCCATGTTACGCAGATCGTTAAGGGCATCAAAAATCCTGATAATATCAATACCATTGCCGACCGCTTTCTTGATGAACTCTTCCAGGACATCGTCCGGGTAGTGGCGGTAGCCAACAATGTTCTGTCCACGCAGCAGCATCTGCAGCTTAGTATTTTTAAGCCCTTTGCGCAGCTGGCGAAGGCGATCCCAGGGGTCCTCATCCAAAAAGCGCATGCAGGCATCAAAAGTGGCGCCACCCCAAACTTCAAGAGAGTGGTAGCCAATTTGATCCATCAGCTCAACGATCGGCAGCATTTCCACCAACCGCATCCTGGTTGCCAGGAGCGATTGGTGAGCATCGCGTAAAGAAGTGTCTGTAATCCCAATTTTGCGTTGTTCTGGCATGAGGCACCACCTATATATTTAATCTTAATTACAATTAATCAAGGGCAATCAGGTTTACCACCCTGTCTTCTTTATCCAGCTTTATCAAGGTAACTCCCCGGGCATAACGACGCATCAGGGAAACCTGTTCAACACGCTGGCGGTTAACCACCCCGCGGGCAGTGATAATCATAAACTCTTCTTCCTTGCCGCTGAACACCACAAAAACAGCAAGCGGCCCGCTGTGGGAAGTGGTCTTCATCCCCAGCATCCCTTTACCGCCCCGGCGGCGAAGAGTAAATTCTCCTACCGAAACACGCTTGCCGAACCCCTTGGCCGAGGCAATTAGAATCTGCTGGTCAGCGGTAACCAGGTCAGCCCCGATCACCCTGTCTTCCGGGCCAAGTGTGACTGCTTTAACGCCCCTGGCAGCCCTGCCCATTGGACGAACATGTTCCTCGGAGAACCTGACAAAGAGGCCGGCGCTGGTTCCAACCAAAACCTCTTTTGTGCCATCGGTCAACCGGACAGCCATGAGCTCGTCCTCATCTGCCAGGCTAAGGGCTATTAAGCCTGTTTTACGGGTATTCTTATACTGTTCAAGAGCGGTTTTCTTAACCATGCCCCGCTGGGTTACCATCAGGAGGTAGCGGTTTTCACTAAATTCACCGATCGGAAGCGTGGCAGTTATAAATTCTTTTTCTTCCAGGGGCAGCAGGTTGACAAGGGCTGTGCCGCGCGACTGCCTGCCCGATTCAGGTACTTCGTAAATTTGCAGCAGGTAAACCTTGCCCCTGTTGCTGAAACAGAGCAGCTTGTCGTGGGTGGAAGCAACGTGACACTGCTCAACGCGATCATTTTCGCGGGTCTGAATTCCGATAACCCCTCTTCCACCTCGGTGCTGGCTGTGGTAAGTGGTCAGGGGCAGCCTTTTGATATAACCGCGATCGGTCAGGGTTACAACCACATCTTCCTTAAAAATCAGATCGATTAAGACAACCTCGCCCTCATCGGCAACGATTTCGGTGCGGCGCTCATCTCCGTGTTTATCCCGGATAGCGGAAAGTTCGTCGCTGATTATGCCTAAAACCAGGCTATCATCTTCAAGAACCTTGCGCAGGTAAGCGATTGTTTCGTGAAGCTCTTTTTGCTCTTCTACCAGTTTGGATATTTCGAGCTGGGTCAGTCGCTGCAAGCGCATATCCAGAATAGCCTGGGCCTGTTTTTCACTTAACCCGAGCAGGGACATTAAACCCTCACGCGCTATCTTCGCATCTTTCGATGCCCGTATCAGGGCAATGACTTCATCGAGGCGATCGAGGGCTGTCAGCAGCCCTTCAACTATATGCAGCCTTTCTTCAGCTTTTCTTAAGTCAAACTGGGAACGCCGCCTGATTACTTCTACCTGGTGTTCCAGGTAGTATGCAAGCATTTGTTTTAAGTTTAATACTTGCGGCTGCCCGTCAACCAGTGACAGCATTATTATCCCGAAAGTCTGCTGCAGGGACGTATACTTGTAGAGCTGGTTGATAATAACTTCGGGCTGATAGTCACGTTTTACTTCGATTACTACCCGCACGCCATTGCGGTCAGATTCGTCCCGCAGGTCAGTTATACCCTCCATCTTACGTTCTTTAACAATTTCCGCTATTTTTTCAACCAGCCTGGCCTTATTCTGCTGGTAGGGAAGTTCTGTTATTACTACCTGGTCGCGCCCTTTATCTTTTTTCTCAACCTGGACGACACCCCTGACCTTGATAATCCCTCTTCCTGTTTTGTAGGCCGAGTGGATTCCTTCGTGGCCGACGATAATACCACCAGTTGGAAAATCGGGGCCCTTGACATACTGCATCAAATCGCTGATTGAGGCTTCAGGGTATTTAATTAAGTGGTTAATGGCATCGACCAGTTCATTAAGATTGTGGGGAGGGATATTTGTTGCCATACCTACAGCAATACCGGAAGAACCGTTGGCAAGGAGGTTTGGAAACCTGGATGGCAGAACAACCGGTTCCTGCAGGCTTTCATCAAAGTTTGGCCGGAAATTTACCGTTTCTTTATTTAAATCGGTTAACAGCTCTCCCGCAATAGAAGACATGCGCGCTTCGGTATACCTCATTGCTGCGGCAGAGTCGCCATCCTGAGAACCGAAGTTCCCGTGCCCGTCAACCAACGGGTAACGGGTTGAAAAATCCTGGGCCATTCTGACCAGGGTATCATAGAGGGCAACATCGCCGTGGGGGTGATATTTACCGAGGACTTCACCGACTATACGGGCCGATTTGCGGTAAGGCTTATCGTGAGTTGATCCCATTTCTGACATGGCAAAAAGAATACGCCTGTGCACCGGCTTTAAGCCGTCGCGCACATCGGGCAGGGCCCTGCTAACAATAACGCTCATGGCGTAATCTAAAAATGAAACTTTTACTTCATCGTGGATATTAACC
>SKWE01000094.1 GCA_007129055.1 Syntrophomonadaceae bacterium | reverse complement strand
CTTACAGAAAAAATCGAGTTCTGAGGGTCAGCATAGAATTGTGCCAGGTGGGCAGGTGACAGCAGGGGAAATGTTACAGCCCAGGGCACTTCGCTTGTTTTACCATAACAGCAACCGTTTAGAAAACAACCTATCCGCATTATAGCTATAGATATTCCCACATGCGGAGCCAATATATCGGTGATTTTTATAAATGGCAGTTTATTTTTATTAGAAATAATCCACCATGCAAGCAGTGATAAAGCCATCCCGCCGAAAAGAGTAAAGTTATTTAGCTTAAGGGCATATAAGATAGTGGGATCATCTAAAACCCTCGGCAAATAGAGTAAACCGTAAAGCAGGCGGGAACCTATAAAAAAAACGGTTACGATTACTGACATGGCAATAGCTGTCCTATAAATACCAAGCCTGGCGAATAAAAGCCTGCCAGCCTGAAATAATAAATATAGAGAAGCAGTTACTCCCATGATACGATAAGAACCAAGGTGCACTGCAAAGCTTTCACCCAGAATGTTCTCAAAAAGGTTAGGATACATTATTGGCACCTTTCATGCTGCCCCTTTAGCATCAAGGGCTTACACGTTCAACTCTCCATGTTCCTGACATAATCTCGACTCCCTGGTATGGGGCTGAAAATGTGCCGGTAATTATATCACTTCCCGATGGAACGCCCCTGTAATATGTTATAGCTCCATCCTCTAAATCAACAATAAAGCTAAGGAATCCATTTTCGTACCGGGCATTGAAATAGTTGGGTTCAGCAGCGTCGGCAGTAGCAAAGTCAGGGAGGTAATCGCCTATATGAACGATCAGCCAGCCTGTATAGCTGCCTTCATCATCAACTTTAGTTAATTCAATTTCCATAGGTATATCTTGATCAGCCAAAGATTTAAAAACTTCTGCAATCATTTGCACAACAGCTTCACCAAATTCTTCCTCGCAGCCCTCAATTGTATTATGTTGTTCAGGTGTCCAATCTGAAGAAAGCTCAAGGAATATGGAATCGGTCATAACCCAGTAACCGCTCCAGTATCCAGTTAAATCAGGTTCTTCCATATTGAAGACTATCTCTATTACAGATGAATCCCCTACGACAAGCTTTGCTTCCATAAACTCCTGCCCATCCGGCCCAAGGCCGGATAATATAACGTTACCTGAAGGTTCGGCATTAAGCAGGCCGTAGAGAGTAAAACTCATCTCCCAGGCCCCATCTTCATCAGTTACCCCTTCCCACATTTCCTGGTTGTTATCCGTTTCTATTTGCACTTGCAGGCCTTCTATATTTATTGATTGGTCATTATTCTCTGCAGGCATAACTCTTACTCTAACGGTGTAAACAGTATTCAGTATATCTGCAATCTGTTTAGCCTCGTTATTAAGCAGGCTTTGCGCTCTTTCAACGCTAATCTGGCGGGCCAACCTTCTAAAGACAGGCTGTAATGTCCCGTTTATCAGTTCCGCTTTTTGGTTTTCAGCTATTCTTTTTTCCAGGGCTGCATTACTTCCACCTGAATAAGTAAAACCCTGCCGGGTATCGCTAAAGGCAAACGCCATGCCATCAGCATCTCGCCAAAAAGCGTAAACATAGTTATCAATTTCCTGGGCAATTAATCTTTCAGCCTCCTCCTGGCTGGAAGCTTCATTGGTTATTTTATAAAAAGCCCGGTACCAATCTACCGCATTTCTTACCTTGAAGCCCGGGAGTGTTGAATAGGCAGCCCCCCTGGCATAATAACTGTTATAGGCATCCACATACATTTGTTCTCGCTGGGCAATTGCCGTTGTGGCAAACTTATTTAAACTGTAGTCGATAGCAAAGACTCCAACAGATGCTATTTTCATAGCCGAGGTTCCCCATTTGCCTACAGCGTAATTCCCCATGTTTTTACTAAAGTTTAGAACCGCCGGAGCGGGATTATCGCGATCCAACTCCATGGCAAGCTGCACAAAAGCAATTCCCAAGCCTAATTCACCTATAGCATTATTAATATTCTCCAGCACACCCATGCTCAGTACTTCCTGTCCAAAAGTGCCATGCGCGCCAACTATACTGAACATGTCAGTAGCGGCTTTCCACCCTGCTGTAATTGCCCCATCTCCCGGTGTTCCATTTGCACCCATTGAGTCGAGAATTCCCGATACTTCTACCATATCAGCGCTATAAGCACTGTAAGGCAGGAAGAGTGTGCTGTTGGTGCGGGCCATGGGGGAACCATCACCACCAGTTCCCCGGTTGGTTTTTGTTACAACCGACAGATGGTGGGTGTAGATTTTAACAACTTCCTTATCAGAATCTACACGGTGGTGTATCTGCTCCCACGAATTATCTGCCCTGTTATAATAGAGGGCTCCAAAATATTGCTCGGCGCTAACGCCCGGAGGTAAAGTAGAGCGGTCGTAAGGTATCTCTATCTCCATTACACCATCAAGATTTTTAAGATCACCCAGGTTAATTGAAAAAGCGCTATCAACATTCGAATTTTCCGGGATATGTTCAAAGCTATTCAGCTGGACTACAGTTAACTCTTTAGCTTCATCCAGCATGTCGCCCGGTATCATAACATTTACAGTTTCCGAACTGCCAAATATCTGATCATCTGCTGAAGGCTCAACAGTGGTATTAACAATTACCTTATCACCACTGCCCAGAGAAAATAATGAGAGGTCAAAAACCTGGGTTATTAAAAAAACCAGAGTACCTAATACTATTACTCCGGCTATACCAAATACTGCTAATTTATTTTTCTTTTCTGTGGGTTTATCCTGCTTGTCTAAATGAGCTTTCCCAGTCTCCGTGCCCGGTTTTAAAGCCGGTATTTCTTTGGCAGGTATCCAGCTATCCAGTTGCTGGTTCCATAAAAGATCTTCAGTGCCTATGTTGCCTTCCTTATAATAATAGAGGACTTCCTCCCAGCTATAAGGGCCGTACTGTTCTCCATCCCGCGAATGATACCACTGATCAGACAATATTAACCAGCTCCTTAATGATTACTATTATTAATACTGAGATCAAGCAACGTCTGTTGTGATGTATTAGCATCTCAAGAAAAAGATTAGAAACATAAAACTGTCAGGATACGTTGATTTATCATAACAATACATTGTTGAGCCTGTCAATTGATTTTAACCACAATTAGTTCACTATAAAATAATAAATACTCCACAGATAATCCACAAGTAATCCATTTTTTAGTTGACAGATAGAAATCGACCCTATATAATTTACTTGGGCAAAGGCGCCCGTTGTAACAGTTTATGCTGTTCAGCGGGCGTTTTCTATTTTTATACATTATATTTAAAGGAGTGGTTAATTTGGGAATGACGAAGGATGACGTAATGGCAATGGTAAAAGAATCCAAGGTGAAATTTATCCGGCTGCAATTTACAGACCTTTCCGGACAGCTTAAAAATGTAGCTATAACTGCGGAGCAGCTGCCAAAAGCGCTTGATGGGGAGTTGATGTTCGACGGTTCATCAATTGAAGGTTTTGTCCGCATCGAAGAATCGGACATGTACTTGCGCCCCGACCTTAACACTTTCGCTATTTTCCCTTTCCGTCCCCAGGAAGGGGGAGTCGCAAGGCTGATGTGCGATGTTTATACCCCGGAAGGTGAACCATTTGCAGGCTGCCCGCGCAGCCAACTGCAGCGCATGATTAAGCTTGCCGCCGACAAAAACCTTTCCATGAACTGCGGCCCGGAGGCTGAATTTTTCATGTTCCATACTGACGGCAACGGCGCACCAACCCTGCATACTCACGACCAGGGCGGGTATTTTGACCTGGCACCGACCGACCTGGGAGAAAACGCAAGGGGCGATATGGTTTTAAGCTTGGAGCAGATGGGCCTTGAAATTGAAGCTTCCCACCATGAAGTTGCACCCGGTCAGCATGAAATCGATTTCAAGTATAGTGACGCTTTAAGGACAGCAGATGACCTTTCTACTTTCAGGTTTGTAGTCAGGACTGTTGCCCAGAGGCACGGACTTTATGCTACCTTTATGCCGAAGCCGATAGCCCATATTAATGGTTCAGGCATGCATACCCACCTTTCCCTTTTTGAAAACGGCAGTAACATTTTTCACGATCCAGAAGCTCCCGACGAGATGAGCCAGGAAATGCTCTATTTTATAGGCGGCCTTTTGGAACATGCGAAAGGCTATACCGCTGTAACAAACCCCCTTGTTAATTCATACAAACGTCTTGTCCCCGGATACGAAGCACCGGTTTATATTGCCTGGTCACACCGCAACAGGAGTCCCCTGGTTCGAGTTCCCGCCAGGAGAGGCGTTGGAACCAGGGTTGAGTTGCGCAGCCCCGATCCATCCTGCAACCCATACCTGGCCTTTGCTGTTATGCTGCGAGCCGGCCTTGACGGTATGGAAAGGAAAATTACCCCGCCCGATCCTGTAAACCTGAACATTTACACCATG
>SKWE01000004.1 GCA_007129055.1 Syntrophomonadaceae bacterium | reverse complement strand
TATTAAAAGAAGAAGGTTTAAGAGATTCGGTTAAGGTAATAGTAGGCGGAGCGCCTGTGACCCAGGACTTTGCCGATGAGATTGGCGCCGACGGTTGGGCTCCCGATGCTGCATCAGCCAAGGACCTGGCCCAGAAACTGGCTACAAGCTAAACCTTACCGTATTTAGATGGATTGTAGAAAGGAGAGCATGGAAAAATGAGAAGTAATTATAAAGTTCAGGAATCTAATTTCCTTCAGGTTCTTTCTGAAGACCAGTGCCGCCGCTTAGTGGCAGCGGCAATGGAAGTGCTTGAAAGAACCGGGGTTACTTATTTAGATGATGAAGCAGTTGATAGGATGAAAAAAGCCGGTTGCCGGGTTGAAGGTAATCGGGTGCGCATACCATTCAGGCTGGTAGAAGCAGCGCTGAATTCTGTGCCGCGTAAAGTATCGCTTTGCAACAGCAGAACCGGCAAAAGGGTTATGGAGATGGAGGGCGGTAACGCTTATTTCGGTACAGGTTCAGACACTCCAAACTTTATCGATCCTTACACCGGCGAGCGGATTAAAGCCAGCAGAAAAACTGTCCAGATGGCAACAAAGACAATTGATGCTCTGCCAAACCTCGATTTTGTAATGTCCCTGGGCATTGTTCAGGATGTTCATCAGCTGGTATATGATCGTTACCAGTTCCAGTCAATGGTCCTGAATACATCGAAGCCGATTGTTATTACAGCAATTGATGAGCCTGGTTATTCTGATATTATCGAGATGTGTGAAATAATTGCCGGAGGCGAAACAGAGCTAAGGAATAACCCATTCCTAACCCTCTATGCCGAACCAATTTCACCGCTGCAGCACCCAAACGATTCGGCACGTAAGCTGATGCTGGCTGCAAAGAAAGGTCTGCCAGTTGTTTATACGCCTTGTATTATGGCTGGTGGTACCGTTCCTGCAACCCTGGCTGGCGCTATGGCCAATGGTGTGGCAGAAAGTCTGAGCGGCCTGGTATTAAACCAGGTAACATCGGAAGGCAGCCCCTTCATCATGGGCGGCGTTTTCACGGTAATGGATATGCAGACCACTATCTTCTCTTACGGTGCGCCTGAATTCGACCTGATGATGGCTGGACTTAAAGATATTGCCGATTTTCTTGACCTGCCCATGTTTGGAACCTGCGGTTGTACCGATGCCAAAGTTGTCGATGAGCAGGCCCTGATAGAAGGAGCGATGTCAATTCTTCTTACAGCTCAGTCTGGGCCAAACCTGAACCACGATGTTGGATATATTGAGCATGGAAATACTGCATCTCTCGAATACCTGACAATTTGTAATGACCTGATCGGTATTGCCCGGAAGATCGTTAACGGTATTGATGTTAACAAGGAAACCCTGGCCCTCGATGTTATTGATAAAGTCGGCCCGGGCGGGCACTTCCTTGCTGAAGAACATACCATGAAGCATTTTAAGAACGAAACATGGTATCCCGAACTTTTTGAAAGAGTAGTATACGAGAACTGGGCAGCTGAAGGAAGCAAAACCCTCTTTGATAAAGCAAACGAAAAAGTTATCGATATCCTTGAAAATTATGAACCTGAACCTCTGCCAAAAGATGTACAGCAGAAGATTAGTGATATAATAGTCAGGGCAGAATCTAAATTAAGCAAGTAACAACTTAAGCATTTAACAGACCTTATTTGCAGGTGGGGATTAGTTATGGCAAACTTGGCGCTTGGCATAGATACGGGTGGTACATTCACCGATGGAGTTATCTTTGACCTGGAACAGAAAACAGTCGAAGCTAAGACCAAGGTTGAAACAACCAGGCATAACCTGAAGCTTGCCATAACCCGCTGCCTTGACAACCTGGTACTGGAGTTGAATAAAACCAACAGCGCCGGGGTTGATCTAAGACAGATTAAGATGGTTTCATTATCTACCACTCTTGCCACTAATGCGATTGTAGAAGGTCAGGGAGCAGAGGTAGGCCTGATTCAAATCGGGTTTGAACCCCGGGAAGAGGGCCTGCCTACCCCCTATCACAAATCTGTTCAAGGTGGTTGCAATATCAAGGGGCGGATTGTTAAGGAGCTTGATCAGCAAGAACTGGAAGCAGTAATTTTAGAAATGAAAGATCACGTGGATGCCTTCGCCGTTTCCGGTTATCTAAGTATACGCAACCCCATCCAGGAAATTGAAGCTGCCGATAGAATTCGAGAATTGACAGGATATCCTGTTGTCGCTGCTCATCACCTGAGCACTGATCTTGGGATGCATGAACGAACAGTTACGGCAGTATTAAATGCCAGGCTGATGCCCTTAATTACAGATCTTATGGATTCAGTAAAACATGGTATGGATAGACTAAACATTGACGCTCCCTTAATGGTGGTGCGCGGTGACGGCAGCCTGATTAGCGAAGCTGCGGCCAGGGAAAAGCCGATAGAAACTATTCTATCCGGCCCGGCTGCCAGTATTATTGGAGCGCTGACTTTAACTGGAGTGGATGAAGGCATAGTAATTGACATGGGTGGAACCACAACCGATGTGGCTGTGTTGAATGAAGGCAGGCCTTCTATTAATGTGGAAGGGGCCCGGGTCGGAGGCTGGTTAACGAGGGTCAAAGCAGCAAAAATAACTACCATTGGCCTCGGTGGTGATAGCTTGATCCAGGTTTCAAAAAATGCAGTTCTATCCATCGGGCCACAACGTGTATTTCCCCTTTGCTGGATTGCTTCACAGTATTCTTACCTGGTTAAGGAACTTGAGGGTATCAGGCCGATTGATTATTCTTCAATGGAATCACAGCCGGCTACAATCCTTACTTATATCAGGGACCCACTAAATGTTAAACTTACTGAAACAGAGCAGCAGATACTTGATTTAATTAAAGAAGGGCCACACACCCTGCATTACATCAGTAAAAAGCTGAAAAAAGAAATAGACCTTTTACCCTGGCATAGACTGGTCAATGTTGCATCAGTTCACAGGGCTTCGTTAACACCAACTGATATACTTCACGTAAAAGGCGAATTGGATTTATGGGATAAAAGGGCAGCAGAACTGGGTACTGCCATGTTGGCTGATCGGTATCGTGAAAATACACCTGTTTTTATTAAGGCTGTTATGGATGAAATTCTTTTCATGCTGGCAGGTCTAACCCTGGATCGCCTGCTGAATGAAGAGGGTGCGCCGTTTTCTTTACTCGATGAAGAGGGTGCGCTGCACATGGTTAAAAAGATTTTGACATCCGATGATCACGATACTAACAGGCAGATAAGGTTTACATCGACACTCGAAAAACCTATGATTGCAGTTGGGGCGCCAGTCCAGGCTTATTTCCCTTCGCTGGCAGATAAACTGGGGGCAAAACTATATTTACCCGAGTTTGCAGAAGTGGCTAACGCAGTCGGTACTGTAAGCGGTAAGGCTGTAGAAAAAGTATCAATCTTGATAAAACCTGGCGAGGGCGGTGGGTTTATTGTTCACAGTCCAAAGGCCCGCGATTATTTCATGATTTTTGAGGAAGCAGTAGATTATGCATGCAAAGAAGGACAAAAAATTGTATATGAACAAGCTGTTGGAATGGGCGCTGTTGAAATAGAAACGATGGTTGAACGGCAGGATAAGTATAGTAAAATGTCCTCCACAGCTGATAACGATAAAGATAACCTGGATCAGAAAATATTTATTGAAAGCTTAATCGAAGTATCAGCTATTGGCAGGCCTTGGAGTTAGAAATAAATAACCTTGTTGCATTAAAAGATATCCTGTCATGTTTGTCATATAATTACCATACACAATGACAGGTGACAGGAAAAAATATCTTTAATAAAATAAAACAAAAAGGAGGTTTAGTTACCGGGGAGTTCTACCCCAGGTAAAAGAAAAAAATGATAATTATAGGTGAATTAATCAACTCTACCCGCAAGGCAATCAAAAAGGCAATTGATGAGCAGGACGTTAAGTATATTCAAGATATTGCCCTCAAGCAGGAAGAAGCAGGTGCTAATTATATCGACGTCAATGCCGGAGCTTACGTTCATGATGAAGCAAAGCACTTAGTATGGCTAGTTGAAAAAGTTCAGGAAGTTGTTACTAATCCATTGGCTCTCGACAGTCCTGATCCTAAAGCTCTCGAGGCTGCATTGAAAGTTCACAAGGGAACACCCATGATTAACTCAATCAGTGCAGAGAAAGAACGCTACAATTCCTTAGTTCCGCTGGTCAGGGAAGCAGGCACACCGGTTGTTGCCCTGTGTATGAGTGATGAGGGAATGCCGGAAACAGCTGATGATCGACTCCAGGTAGCACAGAGGCTGCTTAATGACTTGGATAAAGATGGAGTTGATTTGACCAAAGTTTTTCTCGATCCACTTATTACACCAGTTAGTGTTAATGGCGAATATGGACCACAGGCACTGGATGCCATTGAAAGAATTACCGCACTCGGT
>SKWE01000044.1 GCA_007129055.1 Syntrophomonadaceae bacterium | reverse complement strand
TCTCACTTGCCGGCCTGTGGGAAATATGGGATAAGGGATCTGCTCCTCTTGAAAGTTTTACTATTCTCACCACTGAGCCAAACAGTTTACTGTCTGATATCCATAACCGCATGCCGGTTATTGTTCATCAAAAGGATTATAGCGCCTGGCTTGATCCAAATTCTGAACCCAGCCGCCTGAAGCAGATCCTGGCACCATATTCAGCAGAAGAATTGATCTATCACCCCGTATCCCAGGAAGTGAACAGACCAGCCAATGATCATCCCAGTCTGATACAGGCTCTCTCTGAGAGTGGAGAAATGGATTGAACTTTTTATATACATCAATTATACTTAGTGAGGCTGAATGATAAGTAGCTAATAAAGTAAGGAGGTTAAAGATTTGGAAAAATACTTTACGCGAATGGGCGATGGTTCCGGCGTTTACATGACAGCTGACGAAATCAAGGCAGAAATTAAAGCTGGGGTTGAGGACGCCGCTAAGCGTGGTAAAATACCAGAACTAACCCAGGATGAGATGGACTACCTGTTTGAGATCATAACAATGCCCGGCAATATAGTCGGGGTGGAACGGGGAAAGGAAGTAGTAAGTACCTCTGATTCAGGAAGTTGTAAAATCACTTACCATGCTAACATAGCGATGGAACGCTCCATGGCTGTGCTGGTTAGTGAAAAAGTCTTGGGCGCAGATTCAGTTGATATAGGGAATATGGACTACAGTTATAAAGCTGTAAAACAGATAATCCATAACGAAACCCCTGTTATGGAACTGGCCCAGCTAAACACGATTATGCCGGTGCTTTATGGCTCCATGCCAAACCTCGGCCTTTATACCAAGCCCGATGGCCCGGTGGAAAACTGGTCAGAGCTGCTGCCCATGGGCAAGATTGATGAATCGCGTGCCGCCCAGGAAGAAGCGGTGGAGCACGCCGTCAGGGATATAGTATTTGTGGCAGGTGAAATGTACGCTGCTGGGGCAGACGGGATTAACCTCGACACCTGCGGCGCCTCTGGCGATGCCGATTTCCTGGCCGGGCTGCTGGCAACAGAAAAAATCAAGGAGAAATATCCCGACCTTGGTGTAGAGATGGGTGCAGCCGGTGAATTTGTGCTGGGGATGCATGGCCAGTTAGAATATAAGGGAACCCGGATAGCCGGTTTATACCCGCATTTGCAGGTAAAACTTGCTGAAAAAGCTGGAGCAAATATATTCGGAGCCGTGGTAAACACCAATACAAAGCAGTCATTTCCATGGGGACTTGCCCGTACGGTTACCTTTGTAAAAGCCTGTACAGAAGCAGCAGAGATACCGGTGCACGTCAACGTGGGCATGGGGGTTGGCGGTATACCAACCAGCGAAATACCCCCAATCGATGCTGTAACAAGGGCCGATAAAGCCCTGATAGAGATTGGTAAAGCAGATGGTTTATAGATAGGCGTAGGCGATACCTTCAGCCTCGAAGTGGCGCATGGCGTATCTTCCTGCATGAGTGGAATTCGTACAGCCGGAGATCTGGTTTTACGGATGCAGCTCGCAAAAAGCATGAAGATAGAAGATGCGAAAAAGTATGTAGCAGAAAAACTCGGGGTTGAACCTGTAGATTTAAGCGATTCCGATAAAATGTTTGATATCCGGGCAGACAGAGGCCTGGGGCGTTCTTTCGACCTGAATAATATGCCGAAAGGCATAGAGGCCAAGTTTAATATTGCCAAGGTTCTAGGGATTAAGATTAATTCCGTGGAACGGTTTAAAAAGAGAGCGGGCCTTTAAAAGAAAGATTTATTCAACAGCTTATTAATGGGGGGCGTAAGGATTGTCATTCTAAAAGTTGACAAATACTCCGTCCCCCTGTCATTTCAGCACTTATTCAATATCGCATACCGGGCAGGGGCCCAGGGGCCTGTGGTAACTGTGGTTGGTCCATATACCGCAGTCAAGGCGGTATCCAAGATTGCCAAGTTCAACGGGACACTGGTGATACATCTGGTGATAGCCTTCGTAAGTCTGGCAGCCATCACTGGTGCGTCCGCAGTCCCGGCAAATAAACTTTGGTGATGTAGAGCCCTTGTTGTTTCCCAGATAGCCTAAATATTCAACAGGGCCACCACAGACAAAACACTCTGCACCGTCCAGCCCTTTGAAATTTACACCGTAATGTTCGCCTATGCCGTTTGAAGGGTCAAGGATGCCTCCTATATTTTCAGAATGAGCTGTAAGGCGGGGCAAGCTTAAGGAAAAAAGATCTGATACTTCGTCATATACAAAAATAGCATTGTCAACAATCTGGGGGGCAAGGAATGATTGATCCAGGTGGTCCTGAAACTCACTGTAAACAGGAAATGCAGTTAACAGGATAAGTATGACAGCAACAACAGCCAGACCGATAAAAAGTCCGGCAACACTGCCTCCTGCTTTATCAGCAAGCCTGACTAAACTGATTCGCGTTATAAATGAAAACAGGCTGCCCAGCAAGTGGATTAGAACTGAACTGAAGGAAAAGATGAAAATAAAGCTTACCGCATCGGCAAAGAATGGTGGGAGATTGATATAGCGCAGCAACAGCTCACTGCCGGAAGTGTAAAGGGTGACAGCAAAAAAAAGCCCCAAGATAATTCCTGCGATACTAAAGACACTGCGGATCAACCCAGCCCTGATTCCCTGCACAATGGAGAGAAATAGAATAGTTGCTATGATCAGGTCAAGCCAGTTTAAACTGTCAGGTAACACTTAATAATCACTCCCGAACCATATTATACAATTATTTAAGCTAAATTGGTATAATTCCCTACATAACAGGCAGGAAAATAAGAAGAATTATAGAAATTATAACGATTGGAAGGTTAAATAAAACCGGGAGAGGAGGTAAGTAGTCTTAGAGGTTAAACCTCATGTGACTTATTTTTATTATATGTTTAGGAGGTAATTGTTTATGGATGGTTACGGCATACTTTCAATATTGCCGCCAATTCTAGCTATTGTTTTGGCAATAGCTACCCGCCAGGTTATCATTTCTCTGTTTATAGCAGTATGGCTTGGCGCGACTTTCCTGCATGCCAGCCCTATTGAAGGGTTTTTCCGTTCTATTGACACTTATGTGTTAGAAAGCGCTGCTGATCCCTGGTATGCGGCAATCCTGATCTTTACCATGATTATTGCCGGCACCCTGGGTCTTGTTACAAAGTCCGGAGGTGCGCTGGCAATCGCGAATGCCCTGGCTACAAAAGCTAAAACAGTCCGGGGCGGTATGTTATCGGCCTGGTTAATGGGTATGATCATCTTCTTTGATGATTATTCCAGCTGTATTATTGCCGGTAACACGGCACGGCCGATTACCGACAAACTGAAGATTTCAAGGGAAAAACTCTCTTATATTATTGACTCCACTGCAGCACCGATTGCTACTATTGCCCTGATTTCAACCTGGATCGGTTTTGAACTGGGAGTTATCGGAGAAGGTTATGCCACCATTGGTATGGAGGAAGCTCCGGTTTACCTGATCTTCCTGCAGAGTATTCCTTACCGCTTCTACAGCATATTTGCCATTGCCCTGGTCCTGATTCTTTCAATTACCATGAAAGATTACGGCCCAATGTATGCTGCGGAAAAAAGAGCCCGCACAGAAGGCAAACTGCTTCGCGACGGTGCTACACCTCTTTCTGCAACAGATACTGAAGTGCTGCAGCCGGCAGAAGACACTCCGCTGCGCTGGTATAACTTTGTAGTACCTGTACTGGTAATTATTATTGCTACATTTGTTGGCCTCTACATTGAGGGTGGCGGACCGGAAGGCGCAAGCTTCATGGAAGCCTTCGGCGACGCTGATTCTTCAGTAGTGCTGCTCTGGGCATCCAGTCTTGGCGCCCTTGTTACCCTGATCATGGTTTTAGCCCAGAAGATTGTTCCTTTGCAGGAAGCAATTGATACCATCATTAACGGGGCAAAATCAGTTTTCCCGGCTTTGATCATCCTGGTCCTGGCCTGGGCGCTGAGCTACGTTTCCGGTGAACTTGGTGCAGCAGACTACCTGGTTGCCTTGGTTGAAAGAACTGGCTTAACTTATGCATTCCTTCCGCTGTTAATCTTTATCCTGTCCTGTTTCATGGCTTTTGCCATGGGGACTTCCTGGGGAACAATGGGTATTGTTACCCCGCTGGCTATTCCGATAGCCTTTGCCCTGGGTGGAGAAGCAGCACTTGTCCCAACACTGGCTGCAGTTTTAACAGGCGCCATTTTCGGGGACCACTGTTCACCGCTGTCCGATACCACCATTCTTTCTTCCACCGGTGCCGGTGCTGACCATATCGACCACGTCCGTACCCAGATACCTTATGCAGTTACAGGCGCTGTTGTTGCGTCGGTCTTTGGTTTTATCCCTGCAGGGTTTGGCGTGCCACCGATTATTTCTATTGTTGTCGGTGTTATCGTCTTAATTGTCT
>SKWE01000237.1 GCA_007129055.1 Syntrophomonadaceae bacterium | reverse complement strand
GGTCGCCCGGGGTATGCTTGGCGATCAGCTCTGCAAGCTTGGCCCGCGGTTCGCTGGCATAGTTGGGGGTTACATAGCAGATCTTGTCTGCCTGCTCTTTTAAGGCAGCAATGATCTTCGGGTGCTGGTGCCCAATGTTCATGTTGATCAGCTGGGAAGAAAAGTCCAAATATTTCTTGCCCTCGCTGTTCCAAAACCAACAGCCTTCTGCTTTGACTACTTCTTCATATTTATTCTTGCCCTGGACCGACCAGGACCTTAATACATATTTCCTCTCTAATTCCGGTACTGTCGACAATTACTTGCACCTCCATAAATTTAACATCAGTTGTTAGAAAGCTTATCCATTAAAGGCCCAGGCGTTCCAAAGTGCTTTTTTGGGGAATGCCTTCTTCGTTCCAGCCTCGTAGTTCATAGTATTCAGCCAGCATCTTACCCAGGTGCGGCAGGCTGCCTGCTGCTGCCCCTTCTTTGCGGTCGTGGGTCAGCAGGCGCGGTGAAAGTGTATCGTCCTTACGGCTGATCCCCAGGCGGTTGTTGATTAAGCGCTTCAGGTTGAAAAGCCTTTCTCCGGCCTCGAAGAGATCGTCGCGGTCAAATTTCCAACCCGTGGCCAGGGTCACCCACTGCGCGATATGATCGGGGGTTACATGGCCGCGGATTAAAAACTTGCAGAGGCCTAAGGCATTAAAGGTATTCATCAGGTCCTGCATTGTTTTTGCCAGCAGCGCTTTTGAGTCGGTGCCGTGATGGTCGAAGTCGTCCTGCAGCCCGATTAAGGAGCCGGGGAAGGCGCGGTTTTCAACAAAGTAGGTTAAGCCTTCCAGGTGACAGGCTCCCCGGTTGCCGGTAGCGTAGACAACGGCCATGCTGGTGAAGGCACGGGGGTCGTGGAAGGCCATTTCCAGACCCTTGGTTTCAATGATGTATTCTTCAGCAGGCGGTCCGAACTGTTTTGCTGCTTCTCTTGAACCGCGGGCCAGGATCTCTCCCAGGCCTTCAACGTTGCCGATCTGCTGGACTAACTCCATGATCGCTTCGCCGTTACCCCAGTTCAGTTTCAGGCCCCCTGTATCCTGGTCATCAAGCAGGCCCTTTTCGTATAGTTCTATGGCCAGGGCTACTACTGCTGCCGTGGATATGGTATCAAGGCCTAAGCGGTTGCAGAGGTCGTTAGCGGCAATGATGTAGGCAGGGTCATCATTTAGGCAGAGCGCCCCGAAGCCTGCTGCTGTCTCGTATTCAGGGCCGTGGGCCACGCTGTCCTTGTAGGGGCCTACCGTTACTTTCATATCTTTTCCACAGCGAATGGGGCAGCCGAAGCAGGCATAGTGTTTAACCCGGAATTCTTCAGCCATGGCGATCCCTGATGTTTTCGCCGCTCCTTCTTCCCAGGAGCCCATGGTCCAGTTACGGATCGGCAGGTCTCCCAGTTTCTCTACAACCGGAACTCCGCCTGCCGTACCGAAGTCGGTCAACCCCTTTGCTTTTTCACGGATCATAGGAGTAACTGCTTTTCTCGCTTCTAAGAGCCCTTCGGGGTTAGAAACAGCAGGCAGTATATCTGATTTGTTGACGACAACCGCTTTCAGGTTTTTTGCACCGAAGATGGCCCCCAGGCCGCAGCGCCCCGCTGCCCTTGCATCGTGGCCGTCAATCATGATCGAGGAGATAAGCGAGCCTTTTTCACCGGCCGGGCCGATGGCAGCCGCCCTGATGTTGTCACCAAGCTCTTTTCCCAGCTCTTCCGATGTATCATAGATATTTTTGCCCCAGAGATGAGTGGCATCTTTAAAGCTAATGCCCTTCTCGTCGAGGTATAGATAGGTCGGCTTTGCTGAACGGCCGGTGATGATCAGGCCGTCAATGCCACAGGTCCGCATTACAGCAGGCCAGTTGCCGCCCACCGTCGCTTCCGCCCAGGCACCGGTAGCTGGCGACAGGGCGCAGAATGAAGCCTTGCAGGCTGTTGGTACCCGGAAACCGGTTAACAGCCCGGAGATGATTAGTATAGGCGCTTCTTCATCTAATGGATCTATTTTATGATACTCACGATCGTAGAATATTTTGGCAGCCAGGCCGCTTCCACCAAGGTAGTTTTGCCAATCTGCTGCTCCAACATTAAAAGTTTTTACTTTTTTGGTGCTCAAGTCAATTTCCAGTATTGTTCCGTCTTTGCCAACCATGTTTAAGCTCCTTTTACTTGAAGTTTCTGTAATCATATTTAAGCATACTCAAAGAGCCTAAACAACTAAAGAGTTTTCAGTGTTTTTTCCAGGCAGGTCATGACGGTGTCAATTTGCTCCATCGAGATTACTGCGGGTGGCTCAATCCTGATCACCCTGGCATTGTTCAGGGTTCCACCCACCAGGACGCGCTGATCAAAGAGTCCCTTGGCCAGTTCAAAGCCAATTTCATCAGTGGGGAATTCCATGCCGATTAAGAGTCCCCGGCCGCGGACATCTTTCAAGACGGGATATTTATCTTTAAGCTGCATCAGCTTATCCATTATGTAATCTCCCTTTTCCGCTGCAGTCTTGGCAATATCCCACTCAACAGTGTACTTGATTGCGGCGATTGCTGCTGAACAACTCAGGGGGTTTCCACCAAAGGTCGGGGATCCGAGAATCCAGGGGTTTTCTTTCATGTTATCCCACATATGTTTGCGGGCAACGATGCCGGTTACCGGCATCACCCCGCCGCCGAAAGCTTTACCCATGATTAAAATATCGGGAACAACGTTTTCATGCTCCACAGCCCAGAGGGTTCCTGTGCGTCCCATTCCGGTCTGTATTTCATCGGTGATCAGGCAGACTTCGTAGCGGTCGCAAATTTCACGTAAATCGGTGAGATATCCTTTGGGGGGCACAATAATACCTGCCTCGCCCTGGATTGGTTCAACAATTACACCTGCTACCGATTCGCCCACCGCTACCAGGTTGCGAATTGCCTTTTCAATTGCTTCTGCATCAGCATATTCAACGTGCTGAAACCCGGGAATCAGGGGCAGGTATGGCTGGCGGTAAGTGTTTTTACCGGTTGCTGAAACAGCGCCCATCGATTTTCCGTGGAACGCATTGACTGTAGATATAAAACAGGTTTTACCGGTAGCCAGCCTGGCCAGTTTCAGGGCCATCTCAACCGCTTCAGCACCGCCGTTGCAAATAAATGAGTATTGAAGATCACCCGGGGTGATCATGGCAACCAATTTAGAAAGGTAGCCGCGCAGCGGCTCCACAAGCTCCTGGCTGTGCAGGGCGTAACGATCCAACTGTGCTTTAACAACTTCGATTACTTTAGGGTTTCTGTGCCCAAGCATGTAGATGCCATAACCGCCAAGGCAATCGATGAATTCAACACCATGGGTGTCACGGAATACTGCACCTTCATCTTCCCATTCTACGAAAGAGTAATCCGTGGAAACAGATTTACGGACAGCAAGGATCCCCGGGTTTACAAATTCGGTATAGTTTTCTACAGAATCTGCAACTACCCGGTCTTTTTCCTCATTGGTTAACTCATCCTTTAATATTAAATCCAGTATCCTTCCACCTTCATTTACAACAGCCTGCTTATCCAACATTATAACCTCCTCGAAATCAATAATTATTTTAGTTGCCCTTAAATAATGCAATTAGTGTGCCAGTTCAATAATCATACTGAAATTGCTGTAAATATGGTTGATCTGCTGCTGTTAAAGTATATAGAGCTCTTTTTATTATCTTTACCTGTATTTATAACCCTGTGCAGGCACTCTCCCAGACAGGGTTTGAGAATTAAAGGGAATAAATTTCTCATATTTAAGAAGGGATAGGACTAAAGCTTTATCTTTCCCGGCTGGAGTTGTGGTTATTAATTTACTGCTTATTTTATTAAGTATTTACAAGGCCGGAAACTTAAGGTTATAATTTGCCTTGGTAAGTCCCGACAGTTGCATTATTCTTTGATATGCATATAATGGTAGAGTAAAAAACGTTGTCATATGTTTAATCGTAACCAGAGATATTATAAAATAGGCTGATCTGAAGGAGACAAGATGGCTAAAAACCTTGTTATAGTAGAATCGCCAGCTAAGGCTAAAACCATAAATAAGTATCTTGGGAAAAACTATATTGTTAAAGCTTCAATGGGCCATGTGCGGGATCTGGTTAAAAGTAAACTGGGAGTAGATGTTGATAACAATTTTACTCCCCAGTATGTGAATTCACGGGATAAAAGCAAAGTTATCAAAGAGCTGAGGGAAGCAGCCAAAAAATCAGACCAGGTAATTCTGGCCCTTGACCCGGACCGGGAAGGGGAAGCAATCGCCTGGCATATCAGGGAGCTGCTTATAAAAGAAGTTAAAGAAGATGAGCGGTTTAGCAGGGTAACATATAACCAGATAACCAAACCGGCAATCGAAAAAGCTTTTGCCGAGCCGGGCAGCCTTGATATGGATAAAGTTAATGCACAGCAGGCGAGAAGAGTG
>SKWE01000011.1 GCA_007129055.1 Syntrophomonadaceae bacterium | reverse complement strand
TTGTGTAAGAGGACTTCCGGCAAAGACCATTACCATTGTGTAGGAGCAGAATTAATGGCCGGTGAAGCAAAGGCTGGAGCAGGCCGGACTGCACGGACGCAGGCCGCCGAGAGCCAAGTTATGGATGACGCGTCTCGAGGGCAGCCTAAGCGGAAGCCTGAAACTGAACCGCTGCCATTATCTGTGACGTAACCGGTAAGGGTATTTGCCGGAAGCCCTATCCAATAATATAATTAAGCTAAAACCTAACGAGGAAAGGACAACTGAAATGAAAATAACATCCGAAACTGTGGGTAAGAAAATGAAACTTTTCCAAGCAGAAATTACACAGAGGCAGGTAAACAGCTATGCAGCAGCGGTTAATGACCCAAACCCTTTCTACCTTGACGATGAAAGAAAAGAGGGCCTGGTAGCACATCCCACCCTTGCCGCCGCGATCACCTGGCCGCTGATTCAAAACATATATGCTTATATAGACCTGGAATATCCACCGGAAATCATGTTTCAGATAGTACATTATTCCGAGTATTTAGTAATCCACCGGCCCCTGGTTCCCGGTGATAAGATTTCCATTACAGGAGAGGTTGCAGCAGTAGTCCCTGAAAAAAATGGGACTCATGTAGTTTTTAAGCTGCCTGCCCTGGATTCGAAAAATGAGCCAGTTTTCACCGAATATATCGGGGGCATGCTGCGCGGGGTTAAATGCCTTGATCAAGGCAGGGGAAAAGATAGCATACCAGCTGAAGCTTCAAGCTTTTCAGATTCACAACCATTGTGGGAAGTTTCATTACCAATAACCCGCCTGGACTGCTATATTTATGAAAGCTGTGCCAATGTGCCTTTCCCCATTCATACTTCACCCGCCTTTGCCCGTAGTGTTGGTCTGCCCGATATTATTTACTTCGGCATCGGCACCCTGGCCCGGGGGATAAACGAAATTATTAACCGGGAAAACGGAGCTGACCCAAGGGGCGTTAAAGCTGTTGCCTGCCGTTTCCGTGGCATGGTATCACCTGATAGTTTTATCAGGGTCCAGTTGCTAAAAAGGGTTGTTGATCAAGGTAAAAAAGAACTGTATTTTCGGGTTCTAAACCGCGAAGATAAAGAGGCTGTCAGCAGCGGTTATATTTTAATTAGCTAGAAATCAGCAGGATTAATTTTAGATGCGCCGAAATATTTAGTTAAGAATATTATCTATTAACTGGAGGGAGAGTCTTGAGCGAACAGGAGTGGAAACTGCCCCTTCTCAATTCATACACTGAGAAGTGGGCAAAAGAGATCCCTGAGCAACCGGCATTAATCCAGCATGAAGACGATAAAACCATAACCTACAAAAAATTTGAATCACTGGTTGATTTTTTTGCCCTGCGCCTTTTGGATATGGGCATAAAAAAAGGTGACCGTGTTGCAACTATGCTGGTTTTAATTCCCGAGCATGTACTGTTGATGTATGCCTGCTTTAAAATCGGGGCGATCATTGCTCCGCTGGATGTGCGCCTTAAAGAACATGAAGTGGTACGCGACCTGGAAAAAATTAAGCCTAAGGCTTTTTTCTTCCTCGGCAAGACACCGGTTATCGATTTTCGGGAAATGGGTAAAGCAGTCAGGGACAACTGCCCTTACGTGGAACACCTGGTGCAGTTTACCCCGGATCCACAACCGGGGGATATTATCGACGGTGCAATAGCAATTACAGAGATGATGGCTAAAGGCAAGTTGATCGGCCTGAAGCTGAAAAACATTTTTACCCGTAACCTGGGAAAAGCTTACTCAAAAATTGATACAAAGACCCCGGCACTGATTATCTTTACTACCGGAACAACGGGAGAACCAAAACCGGCAGTAATGTGCCATGAAAATATAATCGTGCAAAATGAAGTGCTGGCCAGGGGCGTGGGACTTGAAGGCAAAGATATGATCATGCTGGTCAACCTGCCTCCCAGCCACGTGGGATGCGTAACCGAACAGCTGATGACTACACTATACATTGGCGGCACTGCAGTTTTACTGAGAATCTTCGACCCGAAAATGACCCTGGAAGCGATAGAAAAACATAAGGTTGGCATTTTCGGCCAGATACCAACCCAGTTCAGGCTGGAGTGGGCCCTGCCGGAATACAGCGATTATGATTTAAGCAGCCTTGAATATGCTATTTACGGTGGTTCTGCAGTAGATACTGTATTTTTGAAGCAGCTGGCCCAGATGGCGCCGTATTTTGGAACAGGGATAGGTATGACAGAAACAGCCGGTTTTTATACCTTCACACCAAGGGGTATTTCTGTTGAAGAGATGGCCGGACAGGTTGGCACTGCATTCGAAGACTTAGCTCCTGTAACGATCAGGAAACCGGCCAATGAAGACGGAACCGCCGGTGAAGAATTGGATGACGGAGAAATTGGTGAAATCTGCGTCTGCGGCCCGATAGTATTCCAGGGTTATTATGATATGCCGGTTGAGACCGACCGGGCGATCAGCAGGGATGGCTGGCTTTACACAGGGGATATTGGCTATTTTAAAGATATGGGCAGCTACAAGGCGCTATACCTGGCCGGACGACAAAAATTTGTGATTAAGCAAAAAGGATACCAGGTTTTCCCCGATGAAGTTCAGGACTACATAGCCTCCCACCCGAAAGTAGATGTGGTTGATGTGGTTGGGGTAAAGCATAAAATATTTGACGAAGGCATTTTTGTATTTGTCAGGCCGAAGAAGGGTGAAACTCTTACTGCGGAAGAGATCATGGATCACTGCCAGGGGATTGCTTCTTACAAGCGCCCGCAGCATGTGGAAATATGGCCCGCGGATAAAGACTTTCCGCTTACCAGGGTGGCCAAGGTAGATAAAAAGGAACTGAAGGTTGTAGCGGAGGAAATGGTTGAAAAACTGCGAGCTGAAGGCAAGTGGGACGCGGGCAGCTAAGCTATATTACCAGTACTCCTCAATAATTATTGAGGAGTACTGGTAGCGCCGTGACTGCGCAGCATCTGCTCCATGCCCTCAGTGGTGCGAATTTCACCATCAGGCATAACCCAGAGGGCTTCAAAATCATTTAGGCTTTCCACCAGGGCCAGGCTTTCTTCATAGGGAAGAAGAAAAAGGGCCGTGGACATAAAATCTGCCGGTCCGGAACCGTTTGCAACCACGGTTACGGCCCGGTAATAATTTGCCGGCATTAAAGTGTCGGGATCAATAATATGATGGGCCAATTCACCATCAACAATATAATAGCGCTGATAATCACCGCTTGTATCAACAGAACCATTTTCCAGGTAGATTACATCCAGCAGATCATCGGTGCCGGCCATAACCGAGGCGTCAGGATCGCGCACACCAATTCCCCAGCGGTCTCTTTCTCCATCCTTCGGACTGCCCACTGTGCGGATATTGCCCCCGGCACTGAATATCGCTGATTCCAATCCTTCTCCTATTAATTCATCGATAACCAGCTGCAGGGCATACCCTTTTGCAACAGCACCTACATCCAAGCGCATTTCCCGCTCGGGTAAAAAGACAGTCATATTTTCTTCATCCACTAAAACCCGGTCAAGATCGGTGTACATGTTTGCTTCCAGCAGATCTTCGATTGGCGGTAGCTGGGCATTTTCAGGATCAAAAAGCGCTTCCTGGCGATAATAGTGCCAGATTTCCAGGACAGGGCCGAGGGCAATATTGACCCTGCCCCCAGTTTTATCAGACCACTCCCTGGCGAAAATAATTAAATCAATTATTTCCTGCTCTACTTCCACAGGCCTGATACCGGCATTATCATTGATAGTCTTCACATTATTGATACCCTCATAGCTATTGTAAATATCGTAAAGACGATGCAGCTCCTTCAGGCGGTCATGTATGGTATTAAAATAGCTTCTGAACTGCTCTTCACTCTCCGTGTAGATCACTACCTGGACAAGGGTATCAAAAGTATCAAATATACTTTCTGTATACCTGTTATAGCTGCCCTGCTCCGCTCTGTCGCACCCCGAGATCAGGAGCAGAATTAATGCCGCAATTATTATTAGCAGTTTATATTTCATCTCATCACCCATTCAAAGACAGATTACGGGGACAGGTCCGGTTATATTTTACCTTAAATAACCCACGCTGTCCCCGCAAACAAGTATCACTTAATTGCAAGTACTTTCCGTGCTGCTAATTTAACGGGCCAAGCTGTAAGCTTCTTCAAGAGCTTTCAGGTAACTGGTAACAGTCATTGTAACCGATGTTACCAGGTCTGGATCATCGGGAGCTCCGTCATCTAATAAATCAAGAGCGGTAATCTCAGCAACAGTTTTACCGACCATCCACTCTTCAAGATCCATTATCTGTTCGTCCCATTCCCTTTCTATCGGAGAAGCGGCTCGCATTCCGTAGTCATCGCCAAGTTCGCGCTTGGTCGGGTAAGTTGCTGCCCGGTCAGAGGTTACCTGTCCTTCTTCATCAAAATTAACCCTTGTCTGGGCTGTATCAATCA
>SKWE01000100.1 GCA_007129055.1 Syntrophomonadaceae bacterium | reverse complement strand
TTTCTATGCTTGCTGCCCTGGTTGGAGTTGCAGCGCCCGTGTTCTGGCTGGGAGTAATGTTCCAAATATTATTTTCAGTGAACCTGGGTTGGTTCCCTTCAGGGGGAATAGGTACCTGGAAACACCTGGTGCTGCCTGCGCTGACCCTGGGGTTGGCTACGGCTGCGCTGATTGCCAGGATTACCCGTTCCAGCATGCTGGAAGTTCTGCGCCAGGATTATGTAACAACTGCCCGCTCCAAGGGTTTGGTTGAACGTGTTGTTATTTACAAACATGCTCTCAAAAATGCCCTGATTCCCGTGGTTACGGTGATGGGTTTGCAGTTTGGCACCCTGCTTGGAGGAGCCGTTTTAACGGAAACTGTTTTTTCCTGGCCCGGTATCGGCCGCCTGATGGTTGACTCCATCCTGGCCCGGGATTACCCCGTGGTGCAGGGAGCGGTTTTAATGCTGGCTGTATTTTTTGTGATGATCAACCTTGTTGTTGATGTTATCTATGCCTTTTTAGATCCCCGCATCAGTTACGGTTCCAAGGAGGTGGATTAGCAGATGTTTGGCAGGAATAAGAGCCAGGTAGATGCTATCAGCAAGCTGCCCACCCCTAAAAAGGATACCGAACTGCGCCAGGTATGGCGGCACCTGCGCCGCAACCGCCTGGCCATGGCCGGGATTGTTGTTTTAACAATTTTCGTATTGTGCGCTATTTTTGCGCCTTTTATTACTCCCCATGATCCAATTAAAACCGATCTCCGTAATGCTTTTAACGAACCATCTGAAGAAAATGTTTTAGGTACCGACTGGCTTGGGCGCGATAATTTTTCAAGGATTCTTTATGGCTCCCGTATTTCCCTGGCCATTGGCCTGATTTCAGTAACTATAGGTATGTTTATCGGGGTTCCAATCGGCGCCCTCTCCGGTTACTATGGGGGCAGGTTCGATCTCCTTATTCAGAGACTAATTGATATCATGATTGCTTTCCCCGGCATTTTGCTGGCCATTGTAATAGTTACCATCCTTGGGGTTGGGGTTGAGAATGTGATGATTGCCGTCGGGGTAGCTTCCGTTCCAATCTATACCCGCCTGGTGCGCGGTTCTGTGCTGGCAGTTAAGGAGCAGGGCTATGTTGCCGCGGCCAAGGCCCTGGGCATTGGTGATGCGCGAATCATTATCCGCCATATTATGCCCAACTGCCTGGGCCCGATTATTGTTCAATCCACATTTCAAATTGCAACGGCAATCCTCTGGGCTGCAGGGCTTGGCTTTCTCGGGCTTGGGGCCCAGCCGCCCGACCCGGAATGGGGAGCTATGCTCAGCAAGGGACGGGAATATATCCGCACGGCCCATCACCTGACCACTTACCCCGGCCTGGCAATCCTGCTGATGGTTTTAGGGTTTAACCTGATCGGTGATGGCATGCGCGATGCTCTTGACCCGCGTTCAAGGAAACACCGTTAAAAATACTGTTTATTAACAGCTGTAAAGGAAGGCTGAATATGGATTTGGATTACCTGTTACAAGTAGAAGATTTAAAAACAACCTTTTATACAGACGATGCGATTATCCGTGCCGTGGACGGGGTTTCATTCAATGTAAAACCAGGTGAAGTTGTCGGTCTGGTTGGCGAGTCGGGCTGTGGTAAAAGTGTTATTTCATTAAGTATAATGCGCCTGATTATGTACCCTCCCGGAAAGATCGAGGGGGGAAAAATTCTTTTTGACAACCAGGACCTGCTTAAGCTTGATGACAAGCAGATGCGCAAGATCAGGGGCAATGATATTGCCATGATCTTTCAGGAACCGATGACTTCTTTTAATCCTGTCTACAAGATTGGTGACCAGGTTAGCGAAGCCATTCGCCTCCACCAGGGGCTGGAAAAGGAAGATGCCTGGAATGAAGCAGCCAGGATGCTGGAGATGGTAGGTATCCCCCGGCCCGGTGAAGTGATCAACGATTACCCCCACCAGTTGAGCGGCGGCATGCGCCAGCGGGCCATGATCGCCATGGCGCTTTCATGCAACCCCAGGCTTTTAATCGCCGATGAACCGACAACGGCCCTCGATGTGACAATCCAGGCCCAGATCTTAGAGCTGATGAAAGATATTAAAGAGAGAATTAACACGGCCATAATTTTTATTACCCATGACTTAGGGGTGATTGCTGAAATGGCCGATCACGTGGTAGTGATGTATGCCGGGAAGATAGTCGAAAATACCGATGTTCACCGCCTGTTTAAAGAACCGCTGCACCCTTACACAGCCGGCCTGATCAAATCGAAACCAATACTGGAAGAGGAAAAAGCTGTACTGGAATATATCCCCGGTTCTGTTCCTAATCCATCGGAGATGCCGCAGGGTTGTGCTTTTCACCCCCGCTGCCCCGAAGTCATGGATATCTGCCTGGAACAGATGCCCGACCTGCTTGAGCCGAAACCACAGCACCTGGTTCGCTGCTGGCTTTACCAGGAAGAAAAAGCCAGGGGGGTGAAGTAAAAATGGCAGGCCCCGAAAAGATCATTGAGGTTGAAGGTTTAAAGAAATATTTTTCTATCAAAGGTGGAGTTTTTTCCAGAATAACCGGGTATGTTAAAGCGGTAGATGGTATCGACCTCCACATTTACTCCGGTGAAACCTACGGCCTGGTTGGTGAATCAGGGTGCGGAAAATCGACTGCCGGAATGAGTATCATAAGAATGCTAAACCCCACCGCGGGTAAAATATCCTACAAGGGCCGCGATATAATGGCCATGGGGAAAAATGAACTGCGCAACCTGCGCAAAGAGATGCAGATAATTTTCCAGGATCCATACAGCTCGCTGAACCCGAGAATGACCGTGGGGGAAGCAATCGGCGAAGCCCTTGAAGTGCACGGGATAGCCCGGGGCAAAGAGCGCCGTGAAAAAGTTGAAGCCATATTACAAGATTGCGGGCTAGACACTTACCATTACCGCCGTTACCCGCATGAATTCTCAGGCGGCCAGCGCCAGCGGGTTGGTATTGCCCGTGCCCTGGCCCTGGAACCTACCTTCGTGGTTGCCGATGAACCGATCTCGGCCCTCGATGTTTCTATCCAATCCCAGATAGTAAACCTGCTGGAAAACCTGCAGGAAAAATATGGCCTTACCTTTCTTTTTATCTCTCACGATTTAAGCGTGGTTAAGCACATGGCCGATAGGGTAGGCGTGATGTACCTGGGCCGCATTGTGGAAGATGCCCCCAAAAAAGAATTTTATGCATCACCGCTTCACCCATACTCACAGGCATTGCTCTCTGCTGTACCATCCATGCTGCCGGGCGTCAAAAAAAAGAGGGTTATTCTTACGGGAGATGTTCCCTCGCCTGCAAATCCTCCGGAGGGTTGTACTTTTCATACCCGCTGCCCGAAAGCAATTGAAATATGCTCGCACGAGGTGCCCCTGCTTAAAAAGGTAGGCCCCGATCATTATGCTTCCTGCCACCTGGTGAAAGAAGTATTCTAGAGGAGGTTTTCATTTTGACCATTTCCCCTGAAAAATTACTTAGCGATCTGATCCAGATAGACAGCTCAAATCCCCCGGGGGGTGAAACTGCAGTAGCCCAATACCTGCAAAAGCTATTTAAAGAGGCTGGTATAGAGGGTGAAATAGTTGAACCCGAAAAAGGGAGGGGCAGTTTTATTGCCCGTATCGGTTCGGGCCCGAAAAAAATGCTTTATATATCGCATGCCGACGTTGTGCCTGTTGGTGATGGCTGGGATTTCGAGCCTTTCTCCGGCCTGATCAAGGATGAAAAGGTGCACGGCAGGGGCTCCCTTGACTGCAAAGATCTAATGGCCGCCCAGGTTTCTGCTGCCCTGGAACTGGTTAGTGAAAAGGCTTCCCTCAAGGGGGAACTAATTATCGCGGCCACGGCAGATGAAGAGGCGGGGGGCCGGCTTGGCGCAGGTTACCTGACTGCTGAAAAACTGGATTTAATTAAAGCAGATTACGCTGTTAACGAGGGAGCAGATCACCCTATTTTAATAGACGGTAAAATGGTCTATTTCCTGCAGGTTGGTGAAAAAGGCACAGCCTGGTGTACCCTTAAATCAAGGGGCGTTTCAGGACACGGATCAATTCCTACCCTGGCCGACAACGCCGTGGTTAAAATGGCCCGCGCTGTTAGCCGTGTCTACAACTATCGCGCCGAGGTGGTTGTGGTACCGGAAGTTGAAAAACTGCTGAAAAAACTGGCTGATCTCTGCTCGATTAAAGTGGGTGAGCTTACTGCAGATGAAGTTGACCGCCTGCTGGAGGAGCTTCCCCTGGAAAAATCATTTGTTGAAGCTTTGCGTTCCATGACCCGCATGACAGTTTCACCCAATGCCATTCGCGGCGGTACCAAAACCAACATCGTTCCCGACTACTGCGAAGCAGACGTTGATATCAGGATTCTGCCCGGGCAGGACTGCAAAAAAAAAAAAAAAGAGCTGCGCAAGGTGATCAGTAAAGATATTGAAATAGAATTTCA
>SKWE01000191.1 GCA_007129055.1 Syntrophomonadaceae bacterium | reverse complement strand
CTTCGCCCTGCACCGTGGCGTCGCGCGTGGCGAAGGTGACCAACCCTGATTTAACCCTGCTGATGCTTTCATCCATTGCCTCCATATTATCTTCAATACTGCGGGAAGAGTTAAAGGCTAGAAGGGCAGCGAGGCCTTCCGGCAGGGTTTTGGTGATTAAAACTTCTACCTTTTTATTGGTCAGGGTTTTAACCTGTTCGGCAACCATGATAATGTTCTTGTTATTTGGCAGGATGACCGCTGCCTGCTGGGGCAGGTTTTCGACGGCGCGAAGCAAGTCTTCTACCTTGGGATTCATGGTCTGGCCGCCAAATACTATTTCATCGGTGCCGAGGCTTAAAAATATTTCCCTGAAGCCTTCTCCGAAGGACACTGATATTATTCCTATTTCCCCTTTTTCGTGGGGGATGGTTCCGGGCAGGATAATTGTATTTTCAGATGAGCTTCGCCTGGTATGGGCTTTTTCGTGCTGGTCAAGCATGTTGTCAATTTTAATGTCATGAAGGCTTCCATATTTCAGGGCCGCCTGCAGCACAGTGCCGGGAGAGGCAGTGTGAATATGGACTTTTACCGCCCTGTCATCTGCGGCGAAAATGAGTGAATCTCCAAGCGCTTGCAGTTCATTTTCCAGCGCCTGGAATCCGCCTTCCTTATTCTTTACGATTACTTCTGTACAGTAAGGATGCTCTATGTTAAAAGGTTCCAGGCGTTCAGAAATTGCACCGGCAGGAGTTGACAGGGCAATATTTTTTATAATTGTAGAACCTTTTTGGGGTGTAATTTCGCTGATCGAACGTTTTAGGGAGAAGAGGCAGCCTTCTATGAAAACCAGCAAACCCAACCCGCCGGCATCAACAACGCCTGCTTCTTTCAGGGCAGGCAGCATATCGGTTGTTTGGTCCAGGGCTTTCTTGCCGCTTTTGATCGCCTCTTCCATGCTTCCGTACAGGTTTTCACCTTTATGGACAGCAGAGCGGATGCCGCGGGCCATTTCACGGGCCACGGTCAAAATGGTTCCCTCAACCGGTTTGGAAACTGCCCTGTAGGCATAAACTACCCCGTATTGAAAAGCTTTGCTTAGTTCGGCAGAAGAAATATATTCTTTTTTACGTAAGCCGCGGGCTATGCCTCTCAGGATTTGGGAAAGAATGACGCCGGAATTGCCCCGTGCGCCCATTAGCGCTTTTGAAGCGACGATTTCCGATAGTTCACCGACCGATTGGCCCTGGTAATCGATGGTTCCAGCAACAGCGGCCTCAAGGGTCATGCTCATATTGGTTCCGGTATCGCCATCAGGAACGGGAAAAACATTAAGGGCGTTGATCGTATCAATTTCCCGATCAAAAAAATGTTTTGCTCCCAAGATCATTTTTTTGAAATCGCCAACATGTAGCCTGTTGCCCTGTCCCGCGCTGGATGCAGTTTTCAAAATTTGTTCTCCTATTTAAAGGATAATCATTATTACTAAACTGAATAATAACACATATTCACTTAATATGCGAGTAACGATCAAACATGATTGCGCAGCATCAGTTCTGCCGGATGCGGTTCAAGATAATGCTGATTTTTCAGGTAAACAATATCATACTTGCGGATAAAATGGTTGACCAGGGTCAGGGGAACGATTAGCGGTACAGTCTGGTCGTGGTAGCTCTCGATTAGGCTGATCATTTCAGCTTTTTCATCAGTGGCGATCATTTTTTTGAAGTAGCCCATGATGTGGTAAAGAACGTTTACATTTTTCTTGACCGTCGCTTTCAGGTTCATCGCTTCCATCAGGTTAGCCTGGTAATTATCCAGCAGTTCCTGCTTCGGGGCCTGTTTGCCGGCAGCGACCAGTTTTCCCATTTTGGAAAGGTGTTTCGGGCTGTGGGCCATCAACTGCAGTTTGTGGCGGGCGTGGAAATTGATCAGCTTTTTGTAGTCGGGGCTATCGTTTAAAAAGTCCTGCCAGCGCTTGTAGCAGAATACATTTTCAATAAAATTCTCCCGCAGGGGGGCATCATGCAGGCGGCCTTCTTCCTCTACAGGAAGCAGGGGAAAGTTCTCAACCAGGGCTGCGGCAAAAAGGCCGCGTCCCTTTTTTTGTGACTGCCCGGATTTGCCAAATACTTTTACCCGGTGAAGGCCTGAACTGGGAGAGTCTTTTTTAAAGATAAAGCCGCAGAGGTTTTCCTGTTCCAGTTCTTTTACCCTGCGGTTACAGAAATCAAGCATCTTTTGGGTATGATCGATGCCTGTTCTTGAGGTAACCAGGCGCGGCTTTTCAAGATCGCCAACCAGGCGCATTGTTTCCCGGGGAATAGAGAGCCCGCACTCCACTTCAGGGCAGACAGCGACAAAATCGAAATAGCTGCCCAGGATATCGGTAATGTAGCGGTCATGTTTATGCCCACCATCATAGCGAACCTTGTTACCCAGCAGGCAGGAACTGACCCCAACCTTGATTTTATCATTCATCGGTTTTGCCTCCCCTTTTCAAACTCATAGCTGGCGGGCGAGAATTTTGTGTGAACAGGTAGCTGTTTCTATCGCGTACACGCGCATATATGTATAATTCGCTTCTATAGGCCGGCAATCCTGCAGGTAGAAAGTCTTATTAAAAGTGTAGGCAAAATTGGATAAATAGGCTATATTATTTCTATAAACTTTTACCCGAGTTTTTCTGGGTGGCAGTAACCCTATTTTTTTGTTACCTGATCGTTCGCCCTAAAATGGCAGCGGTTCAGCTTCAGGCCTCCGCTTAGGCTGCCCTCGAGACGCGTCATCCGTAACGCGGCTCTCGGCGGCCCGCGTCCGTACGGGCCGGCCTGCTGCAGCCTTTGTTTCACCGGCCATTTTTGATGCTCACTTTACGGTAACAGCCAAAGTAGAGTTATTGCCGGGCAAACAAAGCTTAAATAAGTATTGATAAGGTGAGGTGGGCTTTTTAAATGATTCGTGCTGAGGGTAAGTTTTTGTTTCCGGTCCTGGTATTGATACTGTCCCTGGTCGTGTTTGCTGGTTTGGGAGGCAGCGCTGCCGAGGCGCGCTCCCTGCAGATTATCGATGTGGATATTGAGGCCGAGGTACTGCCCGATGGCAGCATGAGGGTGGTGGAAAGCCGGACCATTGATTTTGATGGCACCTTCAGCGGCGCTGACCAGAAGTACTATTTTACCGGTGGTATTTCCTACGATGAAATATGGGTGCGGGAAGGCGACGATTATTATACCTATGTAGAACAGTTTCCCACCTCTGAGCCCCGGACCTATAGCGTACAGTCTTACTACGAATACTATACCCTCGACTGGAGTTTTGACGCCCATAATGAAAGGCGCACTTTTACCCATGAATACAGGGTCCGCGACCTGGTGATTGCCCATGACGATGTAGCCGAGCTTTATTACCAGTTCATCGGTGATGAGTGGTACGATCCTACAGTGAGCGCCCGTGTTACCCTGCACCTGCCCCCCGGGGCGGCCGAGGGCGATGTCAGGGCCTGGGGTCACGGCCCGCTGCACGGGGAAGTTGTGATAGAGAGCCCCCAGAAGATAACCTGGATCGTTTCGCCCCTCCCTGCCAATACTTTTCTGGAAGGCAGGGTAATTTTTCCCCTGGAGCTGGTGCCCGGGGCAACAAGGTTCAGCGGAGAAGAAGCGCTTCCGGCAATCTTAAGCGAGGAAGAGCGGCTGGCCAGGTATTCAAACATTGAGCGGGTAGCCAAGAGATACCAGGTTTACTATTCGCTATTCCTGCTGTTACCGGTTGGCTATGCTTTACTTAGAATGTGGAAGAAGGCTTCCGGAAGCAAGAGCGCCTATAAGGGGAAATATTACCGTGAACTGCCCGACCAGTACCCGCCGGAAGTGGCCGGATACCTGTGGTATAAGAAGCGGGCGCAGAACAAGTTTTTTGCAGCCTCCATCCTTGATTTAGCCAGGCGCCGGCGGCTGCGGATCGAAGAAGTCCCGGGCGCAGGTGACAGTAAGGGTGGAAAAGATGATTTCCGGCTGGTTCAGTTAAGCGGCGAAAGCAAGGAACAGACTTTTGACAGCCAGATTTTAAGTTTTTTGTTTGATACAGTTCATAGTGAGATGAACAAGGATGCTGAAAGCGCTTCCGGGGATGCAGGTAGTTCTACCCGGAAGTCGATAACTTTCGGCCAGATCCAGGAATTCGCCGATAAAAAACCGCGCGATTTTTACAACTTTTACGGGGCATATCGTTCCTCAGTTGATAAAGCAGGCGAGAGTTATAAATTTTTCAAGGATAGCTCGGCCTGGAACTGGGGCTGCCTGCCGCTAATTTTGATGATTGCCGCTTCGTTAGCCGCTTTCTTCTGGTGGGAACTCTACCTGCTGGGAGCAGTATTAATAATTGCTCCGCTGGTGCTTTTCTTTGCCTCACCGAACACTTATTATACCGATTACGGGGCAGACCAGCTTGCAAAATGGCGGGCTTTCAGGCGTTTTCTGCTCCATTTCTCCAGTATGGACCGTTCAACAGTCCCTTCCCTGGCTATCTGGGAACACTACCTGGTTTACGCGGTTGTGCTG
>SKWE01000188.1 GCA_007129055.1 Syntrophomonadaceae bacterium | reverse complement strand
GCCCTGCTGCCGATACAGCTCTTCCCGAAAGCGGTAGATTCTTCAATGACGAAGTTGGCAACTTCAATTGCTCTTTCTGTTTCAACGGAGAGGTCATTAAGGGTTCTGCAGACTTCGAGACCGGCAACCACTCCTGCCGGACCGTCAAAAATACCGGCATTGATGACAGTATCCAAATGGGAGCCAATCATGAGGGCTGGCAGTTCAGGGTTATTGCCTTCACGTCGTCCAAAAATGTTACCAATACCGTCCATGTATACTTTAAGCCCTGCTTCTTCGAATTTTCCTATTATTTCTTCTCGGCAGGCTCTATCTTCAGGGGTAAAAGGTAGTCTGGTTATGCCTTTGCCTCCAGTATCAGCACTGTGCCGGGCCAAATCTTTCAGATCTTTTTCTATTCGTTCCCGCTTTACTCTCATGTTGGAAACCTCCTATTTCTATTTGCCGGAAAGGTACAATACAGCGTTAGAAATTACATCTGCCGCCAGTGGGATTACCTCTTCATCGAAATCAAAATCACGTTTATGGTGTCCGCTTTTCAGTGGTGTACCGGCCACAAGGTAAGCCGAAGGTTTGTTCCGTTTATCCATGGCTTGCATCATGTAGGTTACATCTTCGCTGCCGGCAAAGGGCGATTTGGTAAGAAATTTTTTAACCCCAGGGTGTTCAGCCGTAATTTTCTCGAGGGTGGAAACGAGTTCAGGGGAACTGACTGATGCGGGCGCTCCGCCAACTTCCTCGGTTGAATACTCGACTTCCTGCATTTGAGCAGCACCTTTCAAAGCTGACAGTGCTTTTTGAACCATATAGTCATTGATTTCTGTTGTCTGTCCACGGATTTCAAGTTTCATCTCTGCAAAGTCGGGAATGATATTTCTGCCGCTGCCACTTTTTAAGACGCCAACATTAATTCTTGAACTGCCATCCTTGTGCCGGGCAATCCCGTAAAGGCCGGTAACAGCCAGGGCTGCCGCCAGTAGGGCATTTTTCCCTTCATCGGGACTGCTGCCAGCATGGGCAGGCACTCCTTTGAAGGTAACGTCGTATTTAGTGGTTGCCAGGAACTGTTCATTGCCGCAGGCAAAGACACCCAACTCCTCTACACCGAACCCAATGTGCATTCCAAGAAGTAGATCCAGGTCATCGGTTACTCCTGCAGCGACCATAGATTTTGCTCCACGTACTCCCTCTTCAGCCGGCTGAAAGATAAACTTTATCTTTCCGGAAAATTCATCTTTTAACTGCGATAACACGGTAGCTACTCCAAGACCTATGGCAGCGTGGGCATCGTGTCCACAGGCATGCATGGCGCCCTCATTAATGGAAGCAAAACCTTCCTGGGTCGGGATGTGGTCTTTCCCTTCCGGTTCTGTTAAATCATTTGAGTCAATATCGAAGCGCAGCCCGATTACAGGCCCCGGTTTACCCGTATCAAGAGTGGCGGTTAGGCCTGTAAAGCCGCCTTTAAAATTGGGCAGAAATTCTGGATCTGCACCCTGTTCTTCAGCCCGCTTATATTCTTTTTCCAGTACATCAGCCGGTGGTACACCCATGCGTGACTTTTCATCTACGACCTCTTTACCCATCTTTAAATCATAACCGAGGTCAGATAATTTACGGGCGATAAGCGAGGCAGTGCGAAACTCCAGCCAAGCCGGTTCTGCATGACGGTGCAGATCTCTCCTTGTTTTAATCATTTCTTCCCGTTTCTCGTTGACAATCTCAGTTATTATCTCTTTCAAGTTGCTACCTCCTTGTCAAGCCTGATAATGTAGCTTTTAACTTTAATTTAAAACCCCGGTACCCGAACCGCTGAAGCAGTAGAGGTCACCGGGGCTTTTTGTTCATAGTTATTTAGCATATGTTAAGCATGTTTTTGCAGCTCAAAAATCCGTATTCTAAAGCAGGATGATCATGGCAACTATTGTGGCAATGATCATTCCGGGTGCAGTGCGTTTTGCCAGTTCAACAGGACTAACCTGAGCATATCCGGCGCAGATAATGGTTGCAGCAGCGACCGGTGACATGGTTCTGCCCAGGGCACCGGCCAGGGCAGCTATTGAACCGAGTTCAACTGTACCAAAACCGAAGCTTTCAGCAAAGGGAGTTATAGCTTCGTTGAAAGCAAAAGCTGCGGCATCTCCGGAACCGGATATAACAGCCAGTAAGAATGGGCCAAAGGTTCCCGCAATACCAGCGATTGCTTCGAAGTTGATCATGGCAGCTATCAGAGCATCGATTACACCTAAAGCCTGTAAACCGGCAACGAAAACTGCTGCGGCAATGATAATGCCCATAACAGAACTGTATGCATTGCCCATACCATCAAAGAAGGTCTTCGTTACTTCAAAGGGATTGGTTTTAGTTACAATCATACCTAAAATAGCACCAATTAACATAGCCCCGGGAATTGATAGTTCAGCCAGTGGTGGGACAACTTCAGTCGCACCAAGGACAAGAAGGGCCAGTGGAATTACCACTACGAGTGCCTTTATAACATTAACTTTAAAATCATCTTCTTGTTCCAGTTCGAATTCATGACCCTTCAGCTCTTTCCTGATAATACCAACAACGGTAAGGACTATAGCGCCAATAATACCGGCAACAATAGAAGCTGTGCTGTGAGTGGCTATTACTTCCAACACATCTACTCCGGCCAGTTCGGCAATGAAGGGGTTGTGCGATAATCCAGGGTTAAGCATGCTGCCGAAAGTTCCGCTTAAAACTGCTGCACCGGCCAATGCGGGATGAATGCCTGCAGCCATCAAAACCGGAATAAATACGGCGCCAACTGCGGCGCTGGCTCCGGCTGCACTGGGTAGGGCAATGTTGATAGCATATGTAGCTAAAACTGCCGCGGGTACTAGAATTGGCCTTACTTTTTTCAAACCGTTGCCCAGAAGATGGATTAGGTGCTGGTCGCACTTTGTGAGTTTCATTACATGAGCAAAGGCCAGTACACTAAGTATGGCCTGGATCAGACCACCGGTTGTCATGCGACTGGCAAAGGCTTCGAATGCTGTATTCGGTTCCAGGGCGATGATACACATCAACAAACCTGATGCAATAAGGACCGTTCTTATTTCATAGCGCTTAATTACGAAGTAAATAGTTGCGATGAGAATTAATAAACCAATAATGTACATTGAACAGATACCTCCTGGTGTCTTATTTAAGGAATGTCTTGTTGAAGAGGATCTATTGCCAGGCTTTGACCGGGTTACCTGTTAAATGTAAAGCTGTCCTCCTTTCAGGCCAAAAAGCAGCAGACAATCATTCGCAAGACAGTTTTCCCAATACATATCATGTGAAACATATCACTATCTATCCATAACCTATGAGTTGTTACACTAAAACCCTTATTCCTTACAATTTCACAAATTCCCTATAATCTTGACAATAGAGAAACTTATCTGTCTTCTCTTCGGTTGCACTTCGATTGCCAAGCCACAAACATTTTACAACGCTTGTGAAATATTTGTCAAGTCTATAATAATAAGAACTACTATTTGTTTGCAAAAAGGTAAGTTTGATATAAAATGTTGTTAATTATATTTATTTGTTGATCCAACCGGATTAGTTTGGAGCTAACACTAGGAGGCCATAATGGACAAAGAAATAACAAGCAATTTCTTAAAAGAAATTGAGCTGTTTAAAACTTTATTGCCAGAAGAGTTAATGGAAATTGCCGGCCAGGTTGAAAAGCGAAAATACAAAGCCGGCGAAATGTTATTTACCGAATATTGCCAGCGGGAAAACCTTTTTATGGTATATGATGGCGAACTTGAACTTTTCAAAAGGACTCCTTTTGGTGATGAAAAGAGGTTAACTTTTTTTGGCAAGTACGATTTTCTTGGCGAAGGAGCGCTCATGGACGATTCTCAGCACTCGACTTCAGCCAGGGTGCTTGTCAACTCAGTCATATTTGTTCTTAAGCGTAAGGATCTTGATAAACTAAGTGAAAGTCGGCCTGATTTAACAGGGAAAATTTTAATGCAGGTAGCCCGGGTTATTTCGAGGCGCATGAAACAAGCTAATACAAGGGTCATAAACATTGCTGCCCAGTATCAGTCTGGCAGAAAACGAAACGAAAAAGACCTGCTGGGTAACCGTGACGTACCATCTGAAGTTTATTATGGTATCCAGACTTTGCGGGCTATGGAAAATTTTAATATTAGCGGGGTGCCACTGCATTTTTTTCCGGCTATTATCGAGGCCTTTGCTGCAGTTAAAATGGCCGCCGCAAAAGCAAATTATGATCTGGGGCTACTTTCAGAACCCGTTGCTAATGCTATAGTCCAGGCTTGTGGAGAGATAATTAATGGCAGGTTGCATTCACATTTTGTTGTTGACATGATCCAGGGAGGCGCCGGTACTTCAACTAATATGAATGCAAACGAGGTTGTTGCGAACAGATCCCTGGAAATTCTGGGGTACGATAAAGGTGATTACAAATATTGCCATCCTAACAACCACGTAAATTTATCACAATCTACTAACGATGCTTACCCGACTGCTGTTAAAATAGCCCTGGTTAATTCGAATGAAAAACTAATATCTGTTCTGCGATCCCTGATAGAATCATTAAGT